>JANLHC010000334.1 GCA_024654465.1 Candidatus Scalindua sp. | reverse complement strand
TGGTGGTAGGGTTATGCATAATAACATCTTGACACCGGAAGAAAGATACTTATTTGTTGAATGGGTAGATATGGGAGCACAATGGGACAACATTCAAGGTCCTGACCCATACCCAGGATATCGTGGCAGATAAGAATCAAGTTTTAGATTCTTAAAAAATGCTCTTTTTTGAGCATTTCGTTAGCTTAGAGCTGGCATAGCAGGGGTATGAAAGCTATGCCAGCTTTTTTTATTATAATTTGTAAAATCGCTTGACAACTAAACGGTTATTAGTATAATTCACTTTTTATTCAGCAGTCTATTGTATCTGTTGGTTTTGCTCTAACTTCTGAAATTTAGGGTGTTTATGAGTAAGCTATCCGACTCGTGCAAGCTTTTAGATGTAACTCTGTTGCATTTTAAGGTAAAGATTATGTAGCAATTAGACTGCTTTGTTTGTGATAGTTATTTCAGGATGTTGTTATTGTATCTTTTTATACTAAGAAGAAAGGGGATGGAAGAAGAATGATACGATCAGTAAGAGGCTATTTAATGATGTTGGCAATTATTGCCGGTTGTGCACTTTTGCCGATGAATTTCTGCAAAAGTGCTAGTGCAGGTGATGCCGCTCCAACGTTTCAGGACGTAGCGTCATCGATTTATGGACAGGCCGTAGGAGATGATGATTCTGGTGAAAATTTTGTATTCGGGTTAACTGCCAGGCATACGCCGGTTGACAGAACAATGCCTGGTGAAGGTAAGTTTAAGAACATATTTTATTTCTTACCTGTAACAGCGTTGTATTATGATCCAGAGCATTATTATGTTTCTACGCAGAAGGTCGAAGGAGTATTCAAAACCGATGAATGTGTATTGTGCCATTCAATTCAGACTCCTAGAATTGTAGTTGACTGGAAAGCTAGTAAGCATTCAAAGGGTGGAAAGACAAAGGCGATGAAGGCAGAGCAGGTTGTTGGATGTGATGCCTGTCATGGTACCAACCATCAGGAACTAAAGATGCCTGGGCATCAAACATGTGCACCGTGTCATCCGCAGGAACAGAAAGACCATACAACAGGTACTTTAGGTTCGCATGCTCACGCATGGCATATTGAAGTAAATGAGTTTGCTTGGCAGATTGGTAAGCCTGGTGAAGAGGTTGCAAGTTGTGCGCAGTGTCACGGTATTGTATCAAATAGATGTGATGGTTGCCACACAAGGCATCAGTTCAAGCCTTCTGAAGCAAGAAAGCCAGAAACATGTGGTGTATGTCACATGGGTGTAGACCATGCTGAGTATGAGTTCTATTATAACTCATATCACGGTAAAATATTAATGATGGAAGGTAGTACTTGGGATTGGGATAAGAAGATGACACCTAAGAATTACCGTGTACCAACATGTGCGTATTGCCATATGGGTGAAGATGGAAATCATAACACTCAGAATATGTCAACAGTCTATAACCACATGGGTATGTTTCAGGTTAATAGAGGCGCGCCAAGGTATAAATCTAAGAGAGACGCATGGATTAAGAAGTGTCAGGGTTGTCACTCACCTAGATTCGCTGCAGAACAGCTATACGCTATGGACGAGCAGATTAACATAAGCTTTACAAAATGGCGTGAAGCAGTTGGTATACTCGTTGGCTTGTATCTTGAAGGTTTGTTTGATCCAATGCCTGCAGATCTCGCTCCAGACTGGACAGGTGGCCACACTATGAACCTGTTACCAGGTGGTGCGCCAAGATTCTACAATGTATCAAACATTGAGAGGCTTGCTGTTGAGATGATTGTATACCAGGTTACTGCTGTATACAAAGCTGCTGCGCATATGGCAATTGATGATGTTACCTACAACGCTGGTGCATTCCCAATGGACAGACAGCTTATCCAGATCAAGGATGAAGCTTCAAAGTTAAGAAGAATCTCAACTCTTGAAAAAGAGGTTGGTATAGAACATAAGGCTTTCGATTTCTGGAAGCATGGTGAATATACTGATCTGCTTACTGGTTATAAGAGAAAAGAAGGCGATGTATTATCCAAAGACGAATGTCGTCATGGTGATCATCCTTGCTTTGATGAACCAGAGCATTGATTTTCTTGTAGTAGCTATATAGTTTTTAGAAGGGTAGCACGGGTGTTTCTAAGCTGTGCTACCCTTTTTTTCGTACCAGGGAGAATAATTATGAAGACCATGACAAATAATAATATTAATCAAAGTGAAGCGTTTTATGCACAGAATGTTCCTGATAAGAGTGGACACTTCGGAGAATATGGTGGAAAGTTTGTACCGGAAACATTAATGCCGGCTCTAGAGCAGCTTGAAAAGGAATATTTAAAGGCCAAAGAAGACCCAATATTTAATAAAGAATTAAAATATTATTTAAATGAATACGTAGGCCGGCCATCACCGCTATATTTTGCGAGAAGATTAACAGAGAAATTAAATGGCCCAAAAATATATCTAAAGAGAGAGGATCTGAATCACACCGGTGCTCACAAAATAAACAATACAATGGGACAGGTGCTTCTTGCTATTAGAATGGGGAAGAAAAGAATTATTGCTGAAACAGGAGCTGGCCAGCATGGTGTTGCCACGGCTACGGCTGCAGCAATGTTTGGTTTGGAGTGCGATGTGTATATGGGAGAAGAAGACATCCGGAGGCAATCATTAAATGTATTCAAGATGAAATTACTAGGCGCAAATGTTATACCGGTAAAGACAGGTTCGAAAACACTTAAAGATGCGACTAATGAGGCTCTTCGAGATTGGATGTCTTCAGTAGTTAATACTCATTATATAATTGGTTCAGTGGTCGGCCCTCACCCGTATCCGGTGATGGTCAGAGATTTTCAGATAGTAATTGGACAGGAAGTGAGAGAGCAGATACAAAGTGCAGAGGGAAGATTACCGGATTATATCATCGCATGTGTTGGCGGTGGTAGTAATGCGATAGGGATTTTTTACCCATTTATTGAAGATAAAGATGTGAAATTAATTGGTGTAGAGGCTGGTGGATGGGGTTATGATGTCGGGCAACATGCCGCCACTCTTTCCTGTGGTGAAAAGGGTGTACTTCACGGTAGCCTGAGCTACGTTTTACAGGATGATGATGGTCAGACATCACAAGTCCATTCAATTTCTGCGGGACTCGATTATCCGGGAGTTGGACCGGAACACAGCTACTTAAAAGATATCCACAGGGCTGATTATGTTTCTGTCACTGATGATGAGGCGGTAGAAGCTTTCAGTATGTGTGCGCGATTGGAAGGTATTATTCCCGCGCTCGAAGCGTCCCATGCAATAGCGTATACGGTAAAATTCGCCCCAACGCTTGATAAAGATAAGGTTATTGTAATAAATCTATCTGGTAGTGGAGATAAGGACTCTTTTGAGGTAGCCAGAAAGCTGGGAATAGATCTGTAATTAAAAGCATGGCCATTAAGTTTTTAGTCAAGCCATAACTATAAAAGGAGCATGGTTTAAGTGAATAGAATTGATGCTAAATTTAAGGAATTAAAAGAGAAAGGCGTGCCTGCGTTTATTCCGTTTATAACTGCGGGGGATCCGAGCCTGGATACTACAAGGGAATTGATATTGGAATTTGACAGAAGAGGTGCTGACATGATAGAACTGGGAGTTCCGTATTCTGATCCTATTGCAGACGGCCCAGTGATACAATCATCTTATTATAGGGCGCTTTCATCCGGGATTAAGCTTGCCGATATATTAGAACTCGTAAGGGATGTTCGGAAGAAATCTGAGATTCCTATTGTGTCTATGGTATCCCAGAGTATTCTTTTTAAGTACGGATGTAAAGAATTTGTCAAAAATGCTGTCAATGCTGGACTTGACGGTGCTACAATTCCGGATCTTCCTATAGAAGAAGCGGAAGAGATTATTGAGGCTGGAAAGATGAAAGATTTCAAGGTGGCCTGTTTTATTGCCCCTACTACTACAGATGACCGTGTGGATTTAATTGTTAGAAAATCACAAGGTTTTTTATATTATATATCAGTGGTAGGTATAACAGGTTCTAAAAACGAATTAGCTGAAGAACTTACAAATAACATTCGAAAAATAAAAAAAGCAACATCCTTGCCGGTTGCCCTGGGGTTTGGGATTTCAACGCCTGAGCAGGCGAGAACGGCTGGGAAAATTGCAGACGGTGTTATTGTAGGGAGTGCCATTGTAAGAGAAATAGAAAAGCATAGTAATCAAGAAAGCAGTATATTGGTTAATAAGGTAGGGGAGTTTGTGGAAGAATTAGTAAATAGTACGAAAAATCAAAATTAACTTTTTTAATCCCTGTTTATTTGAAAATTGTATGCAGTTAATATCTTAGGGGTATGAATATGAAGAAACAAATTTGTGTAGAAGAAACCGAACTACATACAAATAATGGAAGGCGTAACTTCCTAAAGATATGTTCAGTAGTGCTGTCGTCTCTGATAGGCATTGCTTACGCTGTTCCGCTGATACGTACTTTTATAAGCCCGGCTTTACAGCAAACAGTTTCCGGTTCAACCGGTTTGCTAGAGCTAGGTAGTATAAGTAACTGCCAGGTGAATGTTCCCATGAATGTAAAAATTGTGGATGCCAAGACGGATGCATGGACAAAATTCCCTCCTACAGAAATAGGTGCAGTCTGGATTATAATGAACAAGGACATGAAATTCACTGCCTTTACTTCAATTTGTCCACATCTTGGATGCGGAATTAATTGGGATGAAAATTCCGGGAAGTTTATATGCCCGTGTCATGATAGTATTTTTGATATTGAAGGAAGGGTACTTTCCGGGCCATCTCCACGTGGAATGGATACTCTGGAGACAGTGGTTATAGACGGAAAGATATTTGTAAAGTACCAGAAAATGAGACTGGGTGTTTCTGATAAAGTACCTGCTTAAAAGATTATTTATTAACATAACTAAACACTGAAGCAAATAACGAGATAATGAAGAGATGGTTAGAAGATAGACTTGGAATAAGTACCCTCTTTAGCTTTTTCATGGATGAGCCGGTAGAAGGCGGAGCTAAGTGGTCCTACGTTTTTGGCAGTGCCCTGATTTTTGTATTTGTTATGCAGGTAGTTTCCGGTGTTATGCTTGCCACTGGTTACTCTGCCTCTGCGACAGATGCATGGGGGAGTGTATATTACATTCAGCATAAGACATTCTCCGGATGGTTTGTAAGAGGTATGCATAACATCGGCTCAAGTGCAATGATTGTTCTTGCCGTCCTCCATATGGCCCAAATACTGATTTATGGCGCATACAGAAAACCTCGTGAGTTAAACTGGATTACCGGAGTCTTCATGCTCTTTATGGTTTTTGGATTCGGACTAACCGGTTATCTTCTTCCATGGGATCAGAAGGGTTTCTGGGCAACTCAAGTTGCTACAAGTATCATGGGTTTGTCACCGGTCATTGGAGAGTTTCTAAAAGAAGTAATCCAGGGTGGAAATGATTATGGTAATCTGACGCTGACTCGATTTTACAGCTTTCACGTTTTTTTTCTGCCAGCCGGCCTTATGACTTTTATGGCTATCCATATTTATCTGTTCAGAAGACATGGTGTTACACCGCACTGGAAACCGAGTAAACTTGAACTTAAGAAAAAGACACAACCGTTTTGGCCGGACCAGCTTTTTAAAGACGTTGTAGTTGCCGTAATAGTTTTTATTTCCATGGTAATGGTAGTCTGGTACAGAGGTGGTGCAGAATTGCAATCCCCTGCAGATCCAAGTTCTAATTATCTCGCCCGTCCGGAATGGTATTTCCTCTTTCTGTTTCAGCTTTTGAAGTATTTTGAGGGTGAGTTGGAAGTGGTAGGAGCCATCATTATTCCATCTATTGTTGCTGCATTGGTAATTTCTCTTCCGTTTATTGACCGGGTCAAAAGTCGTTCTCCCTTTAAAAGACTGCCTGTCATGGGATGTTTCGGTGCCGTCCTTGCGGGTGTAATTTTTCTAACTGCAATGTCAGTAATCAGTGATTCCGGAGATGAAAGAATCGTGGAGCAAGGGGAGGAGTCTGAAAAAATGGCTCATATGGCTGTCGAATTGGCAGAGCATGGTATTCCGCCACAGGGAGGAACATCTGTGTTTAAAAATGATCCGCTCTATTCTGGAGAACAGTTGCTTCGCCAGCACTGCCTTGCATGTCATAACTTTGAAGGTTCGGGAGGTAACTCCTCACCTGATCTAACGGCGTACAATACAAAACCCTGGCTTGTTGGCTTCTTTGCGGATCCAAATGCTCCCAAATATTATGGGAAGACAAATATAGACATAATGCCAGAGTACGACCTGGAGGAAGAAGAGTTGTCCGATCTGGTGGATTTTCTGCTGGCACAGGCTGAAAACGGGGAAAATATTGACCCCGAATTGAAAGAAACAGGAGAAATTTTATTAGAAGAAAATGGATGTTATAATTGCCACACATTTGATGGAATGGGGGGGGATACGGCTCCTGTTCTGGAAAATTTTGCATCAGATAAATGGTTAAGAGGTCTCATTGAAGATCCTGGCAGGAAAGAATATTTCGGGCAATTAAATACTATGCCTGCATTCAAAGATAAGCTTTCAAAGCAGGAGATAGATAATTTAGTCTTCTTTCTCCAAGATAAGCGTAAAAAACAATTAAAAACTGAATTTTGATATTTAGTTATATTTGTTTATTTTTGCAAGCATGCATCTGGGCAACTTTTTATTATACGTAAAACACTGTTATTTGGATGCCATATATCTTTGTCGCAAATCTTTCCTTATAATCTATGATTTTGCTAAGTTTTTGTTGACATATATATAAAAAATTATATAATCACGCTTTACTTTAGAGGCATTTGGAGTAATGAAGGAGAGGGGATGTTTTTTTTATAAAGTGTTGTATAACAAAAACATCACAAACGTATGTGTTACAGTCGGTTAGTTATTTTTTTAATGTAGTTGTGGAAAGGAGAAGGTAGGGATAAATGCTAAGGAAATTTAATACGCTATTTATTGCATTACTGGTTTTCGTAGCCGCATTCTGTTTTTACGCGAGTTTTTCCAGTAAAGACGCTGATGCGGTAGAAATTATCACACATTGGGTGCCGCACGAAGTTTATGGTATGCCTGGTGATCCTGACAACTCTGGAAAGGTTTTCTTTTCAGGTTTGTA
>JANLHC010000006.1 GCA_024654465.1 Candidatus Scalindua sp. | reverse complement strand
ATTGCGTATTTATATATATCCATTTAATACTCCTTTTTTAGATTTTCTTAGTATTCAGACAGGACGAGCCGTTAATTCTACCTGAACCCGTTCATCATTTCTCTCATAAAATTTTTTTCATAGTTGATTATATATACTAATTAACTATCGCAATGTTCATACCAATAATTTTTTTTCGTGCACAAAAGATCGTGACAATGCACAAGTCTCAAATTAACAACACATTATAGCTTTATACAAAAAAAAAGAAATACTTCCTGCTGCATATTTTTATTAATAATTGCGAAATAATTACGAAGAGCAAGGTGCGAAAAATAGCCGGTATCGCAAATTTTTCGTATTATACGTGTGCCGCAAAACCGTGTGCCTATCCCCCGAATTACACTTCAAGGCAGTAAGGCGCTATGAATAAAATACTTATGTGATATTGGCGATGTATTCTTGTAATATTTTTATTCATAGGCATAAAGATTGCGCCTACTCAATAGGCACGCAGGGATTTAACATGCTAAAACATATTATGTTTCATATTCCCGGGGAAAGATGAAACCCGGAAAAAAAGTACCGTAACGTTTAAGTGAGTTTGACATGACAAGCATTATCGAAAATAAAGAAAGCTTACAGGAAATTGCATTACGACACCTGAATGATGGTGTATTTATGTTTGATAAGGATAGAAGAATAATACTGTTCAATCCTGCCTGTGAACAAATTGTCGGTTTTTCCATGGAAGAAATCACGGAGAATGAATCCAACTGCTTTGACATATTTAAATGCCACTCCTCAGACGGGAATTGCCTGGAGATATGTCCGGGACTTGATCTCTTTGATGAAAAACGTACTAAGATTGCACGCGAATACCTTATCAAAACGAAAGATGATAAACAGAAACGGGTAATAACCAACTACTCTATTGTAAAGGATGAAAACGATAAGATCGAATATGTAGTTGGTGTAATGCGTGATATAACAGAAGAGAAGATGTTCAATGAAGAATTGGTCAGGTCTAAGACCCTCTCAACGCTTGGGCAATACAGCAACGAACTGGCACATGAGATTAAGAACCCTTTAAATGCTATTAACATTCAGATGTCGCTATTAGAGAGAGAGATTGGCAAGCATAATTTCAGCACAGGGGAAGAACTTGCAGATGTAGTAAAAGTGGTTAAGGAAGAGATAAGCAGGTTGAATAAATTGGCAAAAGATTGTCTTAGTTTCTCAAAATCAGGTGATTTAAATCGCACAGAGGAAGATATTGGCAGAATAATTGAAGAACTGCGATCCCTCATCACTCCACATGCAGACTTGAATGGGGTTAATATTTACTTAACAATGTCGGGAAGCTGTCCGCAGATCTTAGTAGACAGGGACAAACTCAAGCAGGCCCTATTGAATATTATACTTAATGCTATAGAGGCGATGACAGATGGAGGAAATATAGCGATAAACGTATCAAAGAAAGATAGTTATTTAAATATATCCATAAAAGATACCGGTCCGGGTATTCCCGATGAACTGCATGATAAGATATTTGGTCTTTTCTATTCTACGAAGAGTGGCGGTACAGGAGTAGGTCTGGCCGTCACAAAAAATATTATTCATGCTCATGGTGGTAACATAAGGTTTGAAAAGCTGGTTGAGGGTGCCGAGTTTATAATCGAATTACCTTTGTCTTGACAAAGAAAATGAAGAAACCAAGAATATTGTTAATAGATGACGACAAAAACACGGCCAACGGCCTGAGGAAAATTCTCCTGCAGGATGGCTATGATACCAGTTGCGCGTACACAGGTAATGAAGCGATAAGCTTAATCGATACGGAACACTTTGATATAGTAATTACGGATATGAAGTTACCGGATATCAGTGGTTTTTCTATTATAGAGAAGGTTAAGAAGAAAGATCCGGACATACCGGTAATAATGATAACGGCATTCAGCTCTCTGCAAACTGCCATTGACGCGATGAAGAAGGGGGCTGATGATTACCTGACCAAGCCGGTAAACATTGAGGAGTTAGAACTGATGCTTAAGAAGATACGGGAAAAGCAACTCCTTATATTACAGAATCGTGAGCTGAGGCAGCAGCTGGATGATAAATACGGTTTCTCTGGGTTCATAGGTAATACGCCTGAGATGCAGCTTATTTTTAAGACAATTACAGAGATCGCGCCTACTGCGGCCTCGGTGTTAATATATGGTGAAACCGGAACGGGTAAGGAGCTGGTTGCACATGCGATTCATCACAATAGTGACAGGAATAATAAACCGTTTATAGCGCTTCATTGTGCATCGTTGTCCGAGGGGGTTTTGGAAAGTGAACTGTTTGGGCATGAGAAAGGTGCTTTTACCGGCGCGGTGAATCAGAGGAGAGGCAGGTTTGAGTTGGCGGATAGTGGTACCCTTTTTCTTGATGAGATAGGAGAGCTGAATTCACATGTGCAGGTAAAGCTGCTAAGGGTGCTTGAGACGGGATGTTTTGAAAGGGTAGGAGGGGAAGAGACGCTGGAATCGAATGTAAGGATAATCGCGGCGACAAATAAGGATTTGGAGGAGGAGATCAGAGAGGGACGGTTTAGAGAGGATCTGTATTACCGGTTAAACGTAATCAATCTGGAGCTTCCTCCGCTAAGAGATAGGAGAGAGGATATTGGATTGTTGACAGATAGTTTTCTGGTAAAATATGCGGCAAAGAACAAGAAGGATATTAAGGGGTTCAGTTTGCAGTGTACCAGGTTATTGATCAATTATGACTGGCCCGGTAATGTGAGAGAGCTTGAAAACGCTGTAGAGAGAGCGGTGGTAATGGCAAGAAATGAATTTATAGAGCCCGGCAATCTTCCATCAAACATAAGTCAAAGTTTAAAAAAGGCGAAAAAAGATACATTCCGTATACCGTCAGGTACAACGATGAAGGAGATCGAGAAGAAGGTTATCCTCGATGCACTTCACACGACTGATGGTAGTAAGTCTAAAGCGGCGAAGATACTTGGCATTTCTACAAGAAAGATCGAATATAAGATCAAAGAATGGTCAATAGAAGAGTGATTTTAACAAGATTGGAATATTACTCCGGAATCACGTATGGCAGCTGTAATAGATTGAGTAAAGGATTGGAGGATTTAATTTAAGTGAGTATTGATAAATCAAATATATTAATTGTTGATGACAACAAAGATCATCAAATATTAATGGAAGAAGCGCTGGAGCAATTTATTCAGGAAGCGAATCTCGTGTTTGTCGGTACAGGTGAAGAATGTCTTCTTAAATTGTCAAAAGAGGATTATGATGCGGTTGTTATTGACTTTAATCTTTCTGATATGGATGGATTAGAAGTGTTGAGAAGTATGAATTACAAAGAATATAATATCCCGGCAATAATGGTAACGGCATTTGGTGACGAAAATATTGCGGTAGAAGCAATGAAGCTTGGCGCCTTAGATTATATTGTCAAATCAAATGATTATCTGAAGAGATTGTCCTCAATTGTACTTAGAGTGATGCAGGGACCCAAGCTTAAGAAAGAAAAGGAAAAAATTGAAAATGATTTGAGGGTGTCTGAATTAAAGTATAAGACATTGATTGACAATATGATTGATGTCGTATTTACGGCTGATAAAGAGTTAAACATTATTTCGATTAATCTTGCCGGTCAGAGAGTTTTTGAATATTCATGCGAAGAAATTAAAGGCTTAAACTTTTATGATCTGATACATGACGCAGATAAAGAGAAAATTATCGACTGTATCAAGGGCTCTTTTGCAGGCAATAGAGAATTTTTAGAAGGGTTTGAGTTTAGGATAAAAACGGGCAATGGTAGAAGAAAAGACGTCCAATTAAATGCGAAAGTGGACTATGACAATAATGATAATGTAATCGGTTTTGAAGGTGTCGTAAGAGATATTACAGGAAGAAAAGAATTTGAACAGAAGTTGTTTCAAATAGACAAATTAAATGCATTAGGATTACAGTCAAGTGGCGTTGCTCACGAATTCAATAATATTCTAGGTATAATACTTGGATATCTGGAAATTGTTAAGGATGATATGAAGGGTGTCAGTGGAAAGGTTGTAGACGCACTGAGAATAATAGAAAAGGCAGCACGAGATGGATCAGTCATCGTTGATAAGATTCAGCAATTTTCCAGGATTAAAAAAGAACACGAGAAGAAGGAGGAACTTGTTGACCTGATTGATGTGGTGAATGATGCATTAGAATTTACCATGCCGAGATGGAAGACAGAGGCTCAATCAAAAGGGATTGAATATGAAATTATTAAAAATAACTTTGCCGCTTCAAAGTGTCGTATCAGATGCAATCCTTCAGAATTACGTGAGGTAATCATAAACATTATTAATAACAGTATTGATGCTATGCCGATTGGTGGCAAGATTGAGGTTTCTATAAAAACAGATAAGAATAATGTGATCATATCAATTTCGGATAATGGAATTGGAATAAAAGATGATATTAAAGACAAGATATTTGATCCGTTTTTTTCTACAAAAGGAGTGAAGAGATCCGGGTTAGGTATGAGCCTGTCTTATAGTATTATGGCTAGGCATGGTGGTGAGATTTTGGTGGATAGTTGCGTTGGCAAAGGAACTACGATGCACTTAAAAATGCCTCTGTTTGATGATGAAATAGAACCGTGTGGTGACGAAAAGACGGGGATTATCACGTCCCATAATGCTGATATACTTATTATTGAAGACGAAGATGTGATATTGGATATGATGAAGATTCTCCTTGAGTCAAGAGGACATAATGTATTTGTATCACAGGATTCAAGTGTTGGAATTGAGATGTATGAAAACAATCGGTATGATATTGTTTTGTGTGACCTTGCAATGCCGAAGTTGAATGGCTGGCAGGTGGCTAAATTTATTAAAGAATATGATATTGTAAGAAAAAGGACTAAAACGCCAGTTGTTCTGATTACGGGCTATGAGTTAGATGCAGATAATATAGACTATAAGAAAGAAGGTGTAGATTTCATTCTAAATAAACCAATAGCGTTTGACGCGTTATATAAAATAATAAATAATTACTCAGCTGCAAAAATACAAAAA
>JANLHC010000327.1 GCA_024654465.1 Candidatus Scalindua sp. | reverse complement strand
TCCACATGGCCAGGTAACTTTCAGACGCTTTCATAAACTTATCGTATTCTTTCAGGTTGTAGTAAGCAAAAGCTAAGAGGCAGTAACCGTCTAAAAAATGAGTGTCCAGTTTAACTGACTTGAGGGCATAAATTTCCGAATCTTTAAATTCCTTCTTCTCAAAATATGCGGCACTTACTATGTAGTAGGAAACCAGGAAATCCTTTTTATTGAATCCGTTCTCTTCTGCCAGATATATTGCTCTTATACTATTTGTAATAGCATGTTCGTAAAGACGTCTGTCCATATACGAAACGCCTATGTACATATATGGAACCGGATTGTGAGGATCTGCCTCTATCTGTTTTTTCAGTAGAGCGGATGTCCGCAGGAATTTCTCTTCCATCTTTTCTTCAGATAGGTTGTAACCATGGTGTATAATAGTTATCGATGAATAGAGACATTTACCACTGTACTGTATGGTATTGTGAACAACTCCTTTATAATAAATCCCACTGAAGTTTTTAAAGAAGCGTACCATCCGCGCGTAGCCTTCCTGGGTAGAATCTTTATATTTGTTTTTTATGATAAATGAAACAATCGGGACGTCACTGTTTTTAGCTATTTCTTTAAGCCTGGGGGCGTCTTCCTTATTTAATTCTTCATCTGCATCAAGATACAAAATCCAATCACAGGTTGCGTATTTAAGTGAATAGTTTCTTGCCTTGCTGAAACTACCTTCCCATGGATGGTTAAAGACTTTTGCCCCATAACTCTTCGCGATTTCAACAGTTCTATCAGTTGAACCGGTATCAACGATTATAATCTCATCTACAATATCCCTGGCGCTGGTAAGACACCTATCAAGATTCTCTTCTTCATCCTTTACAATCATGCAGAGTGAAATAGTTGGATTTTTAATTTCTGATTTCATATCTATTTCTTTTGTTGACAGTTTTTCTTTCATCTCTTTGGAGTGAATTACTGTACCAGGTTCCTTCCTGATATAAGGTTCGTCTTGTATTTTTTTTCATTTAAGAATTCGCGTTACAAACCCTGAACCTGGACAGCGATTTTGCTACCCGCTCAAATACTCCATCCCAATCATACAGTTTGGTTTGTCGAAACAGACGCATGCTCGGATACCAGGGGCTATCTTCGCGTTCAAGCTGCCATCTCCAATCAGGTACAAAAGGCAGAAGTGTCCACACCGGCTTGCCAATAGCCCCGGCTAAATGCGCGACTGAAGTATCTACGGAGATAACAACATCAAGGTTGGCAATGACTGCCGCTGTGTCTGCAAAGTCGTTCAACTCATTGTCAAGGTTGATTATCTTCATACTTTTGGGAGCGTTGTGAATTTCAGCAGACGCGGGTCCTTTTTGAAGGCTATAGAAAGACAAATCCGGAATTCCTGATATAGCCTCAAAATAATTTAGCTTACATGATTTCTTATGGCAAAGTTCTTTGTTGTCAGGACTGCTTGCCCAAACGAGTCCAATTTTAATTGATTTATCATGTACTTCAAGTCGATCTCTCCATTTCATTACACGTGTTGAATCAGGAGTGATGTAAGGTACACTTGAAGGTATGGTATCAGATCCGGTATCCAAAATACTCGGAATACTTAAGAGATGGCTATGGACGTCAAATTGTTCAGATAGTTTTCCGGAAGGATCTTTTAATATTATGGCATCTATACCCGCACAGTTTTTAAATAAATGGACGAGAGCCGGTAGACATTCGAATATCACTCGTCCCCCTCGTGCCTGTACCATTGGCAGATAGCGTACAAATTGAATATTGTCACCCATACCTTGTTCTGTGTGTATAAGGATAGTCTTACCATTAAGAGGAGAGCCGTCCCACATGGGTTGCTGAAAAGTCAGGTGAGCGTAACCT
>JANLHC010000321.1 GCA_024654465.1 Candidatus Scalindua sp. | reverse complement strand
ATCTCAAGCATCTCTTTTGTGTTGTTAAGCATTGCTACAAGGTCATTATTTATTTCACTCAGACTAGTCATTTAAAACCCCTCCTTTCTTAATATTAATAGACAAATTAATTATATTAAGCGGAAACAATAAATTGTTACCCTGTACTCGTTTCAGGGTCTCTTAACTGGTATACATGGCTCTCAAACCGAAGGTTCTTAATTTAGTTCAGGATCTTTCAAGCACATTTGATCTACATCTACCATCCTATCTGCTTTAAATCGGTGTTCTTGAGCTTTCATAATGTCTTTGAATTTGTCTTTATTTTCAATAAAAACAAAACCAACATCAGGGTCAAAATGAGAACCGATCCCTTTCTTTATAATCGATTCCGCCACCTCATGAGTAAACGCTTCTTTATAAACTCTTTTTGATGTTAATGCGTCGTAGACATCGGCAAGAGCCATAATTCTTGCCGAAAGTGGGATTTTTTCACCTTTAAGACCCTCAGGATACCCTGTCCCATCCCATTTTTCATGATGATAATGGGCAATATCCTGCCCCATTTTCAAAAAAGCGGGTCCTTCAATAATTTCAGCTCCAATTAAAGTATGGGTCTTCATTATTGCCATCTCATCCGGTGTAAGTTTTCCGGGTTTTAAAAGGATCCCGTCTTTGATCCCAACTTTTCCTATATCATGAAGCGGGCTTGAATAATAGATATCTTTAAGAAATGGCTGGTTAATTATATCTTTATATTTTTCCTGCTTTGAAAGTTTTTTAGCAATGAAACAGCAATAATTTTGTATCCTGAATAAATGCTCCCCTGTTTCAGGGTCCCTCTTTTCAGCAAGGTCTGCAAGCTTCCTTATCACAAGATATTGGAGCCTTAGATTTTCTTTCTGTTTTAAAGAGAAAGAATATAAAGAAGCAAAGTGTCCCACAAGATGCCTTATTATATCAACGTCATTTTCATAATTAAAAAATATCAGAGATCCGTTCTCAATTCCCTTAATCCTGTACGTGACAAAATTCCTTATGATTCCAACTTTTTGTCTTACGTTGTCATTGAAGTGCTCCTGGTATTTTTCTATTGAACTTATCTTATCAACCCAATTAGAAAATTTCACATCATTTGATCCCTTTGTTATCGCCACTTTGGAGTCTAAGCGGATTTTGATTGTTTCACTATCAACCACCAAATCCCCATTCCTCTTATAGATAATATTTCCTTCAAAGGTATTATTCTGCCTATTGAGTAACGCCAAAAAACATGCTGTTGCCTTATTTCTCAACATCACACCTTCTGTTCCTATAATTATCCCTATGATCTTTAGATAATTTTCATTTCTTCCTAATCTACTCAATTGAAAGTCAAAAAGCATCGAATCACTTATCCTTGTGATTCCATCTATTGTTTCATACGCTTTCTTCACATTTTCAGACTCAGCTTCTCTCTGTTTTATCAATCTTATGACATGCCTGTTCGTTAGAAGAACAACGATTGTCAACCCTGAGACAGGAATAATGTACTCTAATAATTTACCTGAAAGGCAGTTACACAATCCATGCGTATAAAAATGGCCTATCTTAAGGCCTATTAAAGCAATGATTGATAAAGTCGTTCCAAAGATTAAAAAAGAAGACTCTTTTCTCATGACTAACCGTGATACAAAAAATTTATGTCATCCATCTTAGTGAGTCACATAAATAATACCTTTATTGCAACAGATATTAATTTGACAATAATTTCTCCAGAAACTCCTTGTCTGGAGGTTTGTTTTCCTTGTACCGTATCACCCCATTCTTGTCCAGGATAACGTTTAAGGGTATACCTACAATTTTATATAATATGGCTACGCCAGCGTCAGCATCAAGTACTACTGGATAATTAATCCGGTTTTTCTCAACAAAAGACTGCACCTTTTTATTACTTTCCTGAATGTCAATACCTAACACCTTAAGACCATCATCTTTAAGATTGCTGTAATATTCCTTAATGATCGGTATTTCATGCCGGCACGAAGGACACCATGTAGCGCCAAAAACCAGTAAGGTAACATTATCCTTAGCAAATGATTCCAGATTTATCTCCTTACCGTCAATAGTCAACAGCTTAAATGGAGACGCCTTCTGCCCGACATCAACACCTGTTTCAACTTCTGCATATACTCTATTATCATTTGTACTGAATGCTAAAAATAACATCATAAAGGTACTTAATGATAGAATTAAAAACATCCTCAGAACATTGTTCATTTTCAACCCCCATTTCTTCTTTTAATTTTGTAATTCAAACATCTAACTACAGTACTCATTTGCCCCTACTATCCTTCTTATGATCGTCTTTACATCACCCTTTTACACCCCATCAGCATGTTAAATTATATCATTTTTGTGCATTTAAGCCCCAATCGTAATCAAGATACTTTA
>JANLHC010000146.1 GCA_024654465.1 Candidatus Scalindua sp. | reverse complement strand
GCCTCTATCATTTCACCCAGTTCATGATCTGAAAAAGATTTTCTTATTTCAAAGTTTCCATATTCGTCCTCTAACAAAAGGTCACAATAAGGAACTCTGGTGTGTCCGGGTGACGGGATTTCTATTTTAGTAATTCCTCTGACAGTGCTCTTACTGGGCGCCAGTTCCACGACATTTCCCTGGCAGAAGATACACTTCTTTACATTGTAGTACCATTGCTTTTGACAATCTTCACACTCGTATACCACGTTGTTAACCCCTCCTTTCAAGAATATGTACTACGGCTGTTCCACCAACACCGCCAATGTTGTGTGTAAGGCCTATCTCAGCACCATCTACCTGGCGTTCTCCTGCTTCACCTCGCAGTTGGGTAGTAACTTCAAACACCTGCGCAAGGCCGGTAGCCCCTATTGGATGCCCGTCCGCCTTTAAACCTCCGTCAGTATTTATGGGTACGTCACCTTTGATTGATGTTCTCTCCTCTCGGACCCAATCTTTACTCTCCCCCGGTTTGCATATCCCCAGATCTTCCATCGCCACAAGCTCATTGATCGTAAAGCAGTCGTGAACCTCAACTATATCAAGCTCTTTGGGAGTAATTCCCGCCAGTTCGTATGCCTGCTTACTGGCAACTTTTGCAGCCTCAAGAGAGGTATGCACTTTTCGGTGAGACAAAGAGATGTGATCTGTTGCCAGAGCAGAACCTGTTATCTTTACATCCCTGTCACTTTTTTTATTTTTTGAAATTACGACGGCAGCAGCGCCATCTGAAATTGGCGAACAGTCAAATAGATTCAAAGGAGAAGCTATCACGGGTGCATTTTTTATCATTTCAAGGGTTACATCCTTATGACTGAAATGAGCTAACGGATTTAACCTGGAATTGTTGTGGTTTTTAAACGCGACTAACTCCAGGTCCCCATGAGTTGTACCATATTTCTGCATGTGCTGTTGGGCTACCAGGGCATAATGCGCGGGGAAAATCAAACCCTGCATCTGGTCTGCCATTCTATCTCCAGCCATTCCCAGGTTCTGAGAGCACTCAGAAGAAGTTGCGTTGCTCATTTTTTCAACACCAACTATCAGAACATTTTCAAATCGTGATAAAGCTATAATAGCCTGATACAGAGCACTGCTACCTGAAGCACATGCTGTTTCAACACGTATAATCGGCAGTCTAAGCTCTGGAAGCAGACTGGATACTACTGAATTCAAATGCAACTGCTTCTCAGATGGACCACCAATGAAATTGCTGACATATACAGCCCCTACATCTTCAATTGAAATCGGACTATCGTTAATGGCATTATACATTGCCTGATAAATCAGTTCCGGCATAGTTTCTGTAAGAATTCCAAACTTTGTCCTGCCAATTCCGGTAACATACATCTCGCTTTCCTCCATTTCAGTCTGGTGCGAATTATAGTTTTGCTAATAGCTTCATTTTATAAAAAACCCTGTCAAAGTCACCAATTTTCTCAAATACTATAATTCACCCATCAAACATCTTCCTGTTTTTTGACTTGCAATTCCTTAGCTATTTGCTAATGTGAACGATACAAAAAATATTGTAAAGCTTTAATTTTATGATCAGATCTTTAAGTACATTTTGTTTAATTAGGGGATGATTAACCATATGGAAACTATGAAGATTAAGATAACAAAGGCGGAATGGGATTTAAGAGCAAAAACAAAATTCCTTAGGGTTGATGGTATTGTAATGGTTAATTCCTTTGATGATGAAGTGATAGCAGAACAGGATAAAGGCCATGTAAGTGATGAAAAGATTTTAACAATTAGCATTACCATTAATCCGAGTGGTGGACCGAAGCAGCGGCAACCATTACCTTTTCACTTCGTAAGAATGACGGATGGCGAAGAGCCATGGACCCATGTACAGGCCAATGACAGAAGTGGCACAAGTGTTAATTACCCTATAACCAAGATATCCTACGCATGAGCACTTCAGCTAACGTTGCACCGGCTTTGTCTGATACTATCCGTAATTTGTGTGATCAGGCAGTTGAGAATGCAAAGGCGGACAGACGTAAGACTGTAATGGATAGAGATTTTTCCTGAAGTATAGTATCTAATAAAAATGGGAAACCTAATAAAGATTAGGTTTCCCATTTCAAACGCCTAAGGGTATACCGCGATGTCCCTTTCTTCTTCGGGTCTGCAATCCCACGTAGACCATGGTGTCCAATACACACACTTCCTGCCATCCTTAAGCCAGAACAAACTCCCTTTTCGCTTGCGAATACAACCCTGTTTCCCAAAATCCCTCGTATGTATCTCCTCTATATCACCCTCCAGATAAAAATCTATCTGATGCCACTCAAATGGCGTTTTATCCACAATCTCCCATAGCTCAATATCTGCCATAGTGAGATCTTTCGCATCGTATTTGCCCTTTTCAACTGAAACTTTGTACTTGATATGATTTTCTACTTCAATCCACTCCACTTCCGGCGCATCGGGCTTAACTTCTTTAGTATTACCATCTTTTTCAGGACCCTTGTCTTTATAAAGATTGAAAACATCTGTATGTTGCGCATGAACGCTTTTCAATATTAAGCCATCAATACACGCAAGGAAAACAAAGACAGCCAAAACTATTTTGACTTTCATTATACATTTCATAAACAACTCCTTTCATTCAATTTAAGTATACTGCTGTTTATTTTATATCAAAGAGCACTACCATATGCAAATAGCAAAGGATTTTACTCCCCCCCGTAAGAAAATTTACGGTGTGAAAGATCATTATGCTACTTTAGTGCCCCAATCTCTTTTTCTACCGACGAAACTATTTTACCATCGTGAACCAGATTATACATTATTTCTATATCATTTGAAATAATTCTATCTTCTTTCAGATGAGGAATATGTTTCCTTATTACTCTGTAAGCATCAATGCTTCCGACACCGGCTTTCAGATTTGTAAAGAGATCAAGAGCCTGAGCAGCACACAGTAATTCGATAGCAATTACATTTTCCGTATTATAAAGCACCTGTCTACACTTTCTTGCTGAAATAGTACCCATACTTACGTGATCTTCCTTATTGGCCGACGTCGGTATAGAATCAACGCTTGCAGGGTGTGATAATACTTTATTCTCTGAAACCAGAGAAGCTGCCGTATACTGTGCGATCATTAAACCGGAATTAAGACCGGGATCATCTATCAAAAATGCAGGTAATCCACTGAGAAGTGGATTCACCAGCCTCTCTATTCTCCTTTCTGATATGTTTGCAATCTCTGATAGTGCAATTGCAAGAAAGTCCATGGCTAACGCAACAGGTTGCCCATGGAAATTACCACCATTATTTAATATCTCTTCAGTATCCTGAAAAATCAGTGGATTACCAGTCGCTGAATTCATCTCTGTCGCTACTACATTCTTAACATAATTCAGGGCGTCTATAGAAGCGCCATGTACTTGAGGACAACATCTTATCGAATACGCATCCTGCACCCTTGAACAATCCTCGTGAGAGGATATTATATCACTATTTTCAGTTATTCTTCTTAGATTATCGGCACTGATTGTTTGTCCTTTATGCGGCCTTACATTATGAATTTTCTCGTTTAGTTCTATATTCGAACCCATTAACACCTCAAGGCACATTCCTGCGGCGATATCAGCAGCCTTCAGTAATTTGATAGCATCGGCGACCACTATAGCCCCAATACCGGTCATCACCTGGGTCCCATTAATCAGCGCCAACCCTTCACCAGCCTCAAGTTCGCGTAATTCAATCCCTGCACTCTTCATCGCTTTTTTACCTGATATTGATTTATCTTTGAATACAGCCTTACCTTCACCGATTAATACCAAAGCCAGATGTGCCAACGGCGCTAAATCACCGCTCGCCCCTACCGAACCCTTTTCCGGAATAACCGGATGTACCCTTTTATTCAACATTTCTATTAATGTCTGTAATGTTTCAAACCTGATCCCTGAATGACCTTTCGCAAGGTCATTTATTCTCAGCAACATTACGGCACGGACAACCTCCTCATCAAAGGCATCACCAACACCGGCAGAATGGCTCAAGATGATATTTCTCTGCAGCTGTTTTCTTTTGTCCTTAGATATGAAGGTTCCACTTAACGCCCCGAAACC
>JANLHC010000320.1 GCA_024654465.1 Candidatus Scalindua sp. | reverse complement strand
ATTGTTCAGGGGTCTGGTAATCAAACCGCGTTGTCTTGCTTCACGGCAAACCCTCATCCCAATCTTTTCTTCCCATGAATAAGGCTCCTTTGTCTCCCTGTTCTTGACCAGTTCCATACCGACAATGAGTCCGCATTGCCGCACGTCTCCTGCTGCCTTCAATTCTTTGAATTGTTCGAGCCTCTCCTCTAAAACCCGGATCTTTGGAACAAGTCCCTCTATGACATTTTCATTTTCAAATATATCGATATTTGCAAGGGCGGCGGAACACGCTAACGGATTGCCGGTATATGTATGACCATGGAAGAAAGTCTTCTGTTCGCTATGCTTACCGAGGAATGTATTATAAATTTCGTCTGTAGTCAGTGTCGCTGCCAGAGGCATATAGCCTCCATTTAAACCTTTGGAAACCGTTAATATGTCAGGCGTTACATTCTCATGTTCACACGCGAACATTTTCCCTGTGCGGCCAAAACCGACCAGTACCTCGTCGGCGATAAGAAGTATATTATATTTATCACATAAATCTTTTACGCCGGACAGATAGCCTTCAGGGTGGACAATCATTCCTCCCGCACCCTGCACAAGCGGTTCCATAACCATGGCAGCGATAGTTTCAGAATTTTTCGATAATATTTCTTCCAGCTTGCCTAAGCATTCAAGCGAGCAAGATGTTTTGTCTTTACCGTATGGGCACCTGTAACAGTAAGGTGATGGTGTAGTGAATGTCTTAAGTAAAAGAGGTTTGAAAACCGCATGAAAAACCTCTATCCCGCTCACACCGACCGCACCTAAAGAATCGCCATGATATCCGTATTGCAGTGTAACATAATTGGTCTTTTTTTTGTAATCTTTATATTGCCAATATTGAAATGCCATTTTTATGGCCACTTCAATTGCGTTGGAACCATTATCAGAATAAAATACTTTGTTAAGACCTTCCGGAGTTATCTCAACCAGGCGTTTTGCCAATTTGACTGAAGGTATATTTGACATGCCCAGCAAGGTGGTATGAGCAACTTTATCAAGTTGGTCCTTTATTGCATTGTCAATCTCTTTCCTTCTATGGCCATGTATATTGCACCACATTGAAGAAACACCATCTATATACTCATTACCATTAATGTCTCTCAGTATAATTCCACTGCCGTCTACGATAATCAATGGTTCTTCGTTGACAAAATCTTTCATCTGCGTAAATGGATGCCACAGATACTGTTTGTCCCAGGACTCTACCTGTTCTTTGGTTATTTCTTCATACATAACGATGTGTTTCCTTGTGTTAACCAAAAGTTAAAAGTGACTAAAGTTTGAAGTGAGCTAAAGTTATGGTAAAAAACCTCTTTTACTCTTGCATTTGAGAAAGAGGAAGTATGTGTATGAGCTTAATTGTCCCTTCCCTGTAACCATCTTCCTGCATAGAAGGATCCGATGCCAAGCCCCACGCACATAATTTCCAGGTTCATAGAATGTTTAACGATACCAAGATAAAGGCCTTCTACTAACAAGAGCATACCTAAAAGTTGCAAAAACCTTGCAATTAACACTAATTATTTCCTTTCTTCGTGTCTAAAGTTGTGGAAAGAATAAATCTTTTGTTTTTTAACTTTAGGCATTTTTAATTCACACTTTAGACACTTCAACCCTGGTTGCGGCTTTGCCGCACCGTTCTATTATCGGCTCCTCAGTTTGGATAGTAGATGGAGAATCTCAATGTAGAGCCAGACAAGTGTGATCATAAGGCCCAGCGCAGCTCTCCATTCCATAAATTTGGGAGCCCCCTGTTCCACTCCATGTTCAATAAAGTCAAAATCAAGGACCAGATTAAGGGCTGCAATAACAACAATAAAGCCGCTAATACCAATCCCTATAATACCGTTACCATGAAGAAATGGAACGTTCATGCCAAAAAACCCAAGGACAAAACTCATCATGTACACCAGGAAAATTCCACCTGTTGCAGCAGTTACGCCAAGCTTAAAATTTTCAGTAGCCTTGATTAACCCGGATTTATAAGCAAGCAGAAGCGCAAACAAAGTTCCAAAAGTAAGGCCTACGGCCTGGATTACTATTCCGGGGAAACGTGCTTCCATTATAGAGGAGATTCCGCCTAAAAACAATCCTTCCAGTAAAGCATAAATCGGTGCTACTATCGGTGCCGTCGTTGGTTTGAAGATAGCCACTATTGCGGCAATGAAGCCTCCGATGGCTCCTCCCCATAAATACAACGATATTTGAGGCGATTCGTAAGTGAAAAATTGACGCCATACCCACATCGCTGATAATAAGGCCAGGAACAGCATTATTCCTGTCTTGTTGACTGTCCCTTGGAGTGTCATCAAATTGTCTCTTTGTGCAAAGTCTCTAACTTGAGAAAACGTATTTTTGTTTAGACCCGGATTTGCCGATCTTGCAATCATTTCTACCCACCTTTCTTGTTATTACCCAATTTGAGTGCCCCTGATATTGGTATAATTCTAATACGTAAATATGTATATATTAATTGTCAATTGTTATGAAAATCCTCAAATCCTCTCGGCTACTTCGATAGCCCTTAATAATCCCTTTGCTTTATTAAGAGTTTCCTGGTATTCCATCTCTGGGATCGAGTCTGCGACGATACCTGCACCGGCTTGTATATATGCATCTTTACCATTTTTTAAGACAATGGTCCTTATGGTAATACATGTATTTATATCTCCGGAAAAGTTAATATAGCCTACGGCGCCGCCATAAGGGCCGCGTCGTGTTTGCTCTAATTCATCTATTATCTCCATCGCCCTCACTTTTGGGGCTCCTGATAAAGTACCTGCAGGCAGGCAGGCCCTTAAGCCGTCAAAGGCGGTTTTGTCGCTCCTTAATTTACCACTGACGCTGGATGTGATATGCATCACGTGCGAGTATTTTTCTATTACCATTTTTTCGTCTATTGAGACGCTATCGTATTGTGAAACACTTCCAACATCATTTCTCCCTAAATCAAGGAGCATGATATGTTCGGCAAGTTCTTTAGGATCAGCCAATAATTCCTTAGCTAGCAGTTCATCTTCCTCCGTTGTTCGCCCGCGACGTCTTGTTCCTGCTATTGGCCTTACGTTAATGTTTCCGTTTTCCACTTTTACCATAACTTCGGGAGAGGAGCCTATCAGCTCCAAGTCCTTCATTTTTATATAGAACATATATGGAGAGGGGTTGATTACCCTTAATGTGCGGTAAATATTAATAGGTTTAGCGTTTATCTCTGTTTGCAGACGTTGTGAAAGAACCGCCTGTATTATGTCCCCGGCACGAATATATTCTTTACAGGTTTCTACCGCTTGTAGGAAGTCAGATTCCTTAAAATTCGATGAGAACTTCAGGCTTAGCTCTCCTTTTTCGGTAATATCATCACTTAAAGTCATCACAGGGGTGCGGAGCTTATTAATAACATTATCTATCTTGTTAACCGCATCTTCATAGACATCTTGAATATCTCTTTCGTCTATATGAGCCGCGCAAACGACTTTTATCGTTTTATTTAAGTGGTCAAATACAATTATTTCATCATAAAACATAAAGTACATTTCCGGCAGATTTAAGTCGTCTGTTGTTGAATCCGGTAGGTTTTCGACATAGCGCACAGAATCATAGGATGTGTATCCAACCGCCCCGCCAATAAAGTCTGGTAGGCCATTTACGCGTACAGGAGAGAATTTACTAATCTGTTGTTCCAGCACTTTGAAGGGATCTGTGGTTTCTATATGCGTAATTCCTTTGTCGTTAAAGATCTCTACGTTAGAACCTTTGCATTTGAACCCTGAAAATGGATTACTGCCTAAGAGTGAATATTTCGCGATTTTTTCGCCACCATCCGCACTCTCCAGGAGAAAGGCGTAATCCGTTTCTGAAACCTTCTGGAATGCAGACACGGGAGTTAGGGTATCAGCAAAAAGTTGACGGTATACAGGTATTACATTCCCTTTTTTTGAAAGTTCTCTGAATTCACTGAATGTCGGGTAGTATTGTGATTTCATAACTTGTAAATTTCGCTTGACTTTAAGTTTTTTTTACATAGAATCAACTGCTAAATTCCGCCTGATTCTTTGTCGGTCAAATAGATAATATCGGTTAATATTCCTAATGTCAAGATAAGATACTTGCTTAAATACATATAAGATTGTCATATAATGTGGAAGTGGAAAAAGAAACGGAAGGTGGCTGAGGCAGTGGAAGAAATCCCTTCTTCAAAAGAGGAAGAAACGGTTGATACCGCAACCGAAGAGGCCCCCTATTCGGAGGGAGAACAAGCGGTTAGTGTAGAAACTGAAAAAACCCCCGGTGCAAAGGAAGAAGAAAAGGTTAGTACGGCAGCCGAAGAAGTTCCG
>JANLHC010000145.1 GCA_024654465.1 Candidatus Scalindua sp. | reverse complement strand
TGCTTGACAGAAGGGAGAATATTTTGTTTTCCTTAGAATTCAGAGTGAGGCTTCTAATATCCGCAACTTTTTCACTGTCATTTATATGAATGGATTCTGCAAGTGTCCCCAGTTCCTCTACAATATCATTTATATCTTCAACAAGTTTTGCACCGTCTTTGATAAGTTTGTTGGTACCTCTGCTGTAATTGCTGTCTATATTACCGGGAATTGCGAATACATCTTTGCCATGCTCAAGCGCCCATTTTGCGGTAATGGCGGAACCGCTCCTGAGTGTAGATTCCACCACCAGCACTCCAAGTGACAGCCCGCTGATTATCCTGTTTCGAGGAGGAAAATTACGATTATTGGGCGGTGTGCTCATTGGCAATTCAGAAATTACTGCCCCATGAGAGGCAATTTTCTCAGAGAGATCTTTATTCTCACTGGGATAAATTACGCCAAGGCCACTACCCAGCACGGCTATCGTCCTGCCTTTTCCCTTGATTGCCCCGGTATGCGCATTAGTATCGATACCTCTCGCCATTCCACTTACAACACAAAATCCTACTTGTGCCAGCTGTCGTCCAAATCTTTCTGCCTGTGTCAGGCCGTAGTAACTGCTTTTGCGCGCACCAACTATAGCAAGTGCAAGCGTATCGCTCTTTATTATATCTCCTTTAATATAGAGCAGCAGTGGTGGATCATAGATTTGCTTGAGGTTGTGTGGGAATTGATCGCTTGTGAAAGGGACTATCCTTACGTTATTCTTCTCTGCCAGTTTTATCTCTTTATCAACATCAGCTGCCTTTGAACCATTTACGATTCTTGCAGCTATTTTGGGCCCTACACCGGGTATCTTTTCCAGTGTACTTTTCGGACAATCCAATATGGACTTAACCGAACCAAGATAACCTAAAAGACGGCGATAGGTTATAGTGCCTATACCGCTTATCATATTTAAACGAAGTAGACCTTCAATATCATCCATGATTTGCGATTACAAAGATTAGGAGGCATACCTCTCTTTCGAAAGGAGTCCAGTTCTGGACTCCTCTCGAAAGAGAGGTTGTTCACCTTTATTTAAAAAACCAACTTAGAGACTAACTATTCGGTAAGAGCGTTCAGGATAGTTTGATCGCTTACACTGTCATCAATTATGACGTTTCCGATCCTGGTAGGAAGAACAAATCTCAGTTTCCCGGCAATCGTTTTTTTGTCCTGATATAATTTACTGACAATATCATGAGGATCCAATTCAGTGTCCTTCAGGCTTAATCCCAATTTCAAAAACAGAGATTCCTGCCTTTTTAATACGGTATCATCCGCAAGATTCATTGCTCTGGCAATCTTACTCACATATATCATACCCATAGCTACCGCATCGCCATGTCTATATTTCTTGTATGATGTCAACGCCTCCAATGCGTGCCCAATTGTATGTCCGTAATTTAAAATAGCCCTGACCCCCTGTTCCGTTTCATCAAGTTCAACGACATTCGCCTTGGTTTTGCACGAGTTGTATATAATTTCCTCTAAAGCATCAGGATCAAGCGCCAGTATTTCCGAGAGGTGCTTATCTATATATTCAAAAAAATCGGCATCTTTAATCATACCATACTTCATTACCTCAACCATTCCTGCAGTAATTTCTGCCTTTGGCAGTGTCCGGAGGGTATCAGTATCAATAAATACAGCCTTTGGTTGATAGAAACATCCGATCATGTTCTTACCTCTCGGATGGTTTACGGCAACCTTACCCCCAATGCTGCTATCTACCTGCGCCAGCAATGTAGTAGGAATCTGAACAAAAGGTATGCCTCTCATAAATGTTGCAGCAACAAAACCGGCCAAATCGCCCAGCACACCACCCCCCAACGCGACTATGAGAGATTTTCTATCCATCTCATGGTCGAACAGGTGTTCGTAAAGCTCCTCCGCCTTTGACAGAGTCTTCTGTTCTTCCCCAAGAGCTAATGAAACCAGCTTGACATCAAATCTACATTCAGATAGGCTATCAAGAACGATTTTTCCGTAAAGTGGCTCTACAATATTGTCCGTTACAACAATAGCTTTCCGGGGAGTGATTACCTTTGATATGAGGGTACCAACCTGATTAAGGATGCCCTTATCAATGGATATGTTGTAGCTGTCCGTACCAAGATCTACGAAGATTTCTTTCATGATGGTAACGTTGTAAATTATGTTGATTTTTTTGTCAAGTAAAAAGGCAAAAGGCTTCTCACCGCAAAGCCGCGAAGAACGCAAAGAAAAACTATAATGTAGGAAATACACAAAAGATAAAAAGATTTTGACTGCTAAGGAAAGTAAGAAACTCAGGAAAAAAACAGAAAAATTTAGCCACAGACTTACACTGATAAAACACTGATGTTAAAGATAAACTAATGTCAGAACTCAATATTAATCCTTTGACCACCATAACTTTAGGCACTCTAAACTTTAGCTCACTTTAGTCACTTATTTACAATGAAATCCAAATCTTTCAATTCCTATAAACAGGCAAAAGAGTTCTTATTACAGACAATAGATTACGAAAAGCTTACACAGTACAAATACGACACCTCCACCTTTGACCTCAAGAGGATGGAGGAGATGATGTCATTCGTAGGAGACCCTCATGTAAAGAGAAGGTCTGTTCACATAACAGGCACCAAAGGCAAGGGGTCTACGTCCATAATAATTGCCTCTGTCTTAGAAGCGCTTGGCATGAAGACCGGCCTTTTCACCTCACCTCATCTCATATATCTGGGCGAAAGGATGAAAGTTAACGGCAGAATGATATCTCAAAAAACGTTTGTACAATTAATAAATATGCTCAAGCCGTATATCGACAGGATAACACTTAAAAACCCCATACTAATGCCCACATTCTTTGAAATAGTCACTGCAATTGCATTTCTCTATTTCGAAAAAGAGAAAACAGACATTTCAGTCATGGAAGTCGGCATGGGAGGAAGGCTTGATTCGACCAATATTATTTTGTCTGAAGTTTCAGTCATAACTCCTATTGGTTATGACCATACTGACAGACTGGGACAGACACTGGACAGAATTGCCTTTGAAAAAGCAGGAATAATCAAAGAAGGTGTTCCCGTTATTTCATCGATACAGGAACCTGACGCCCTCGCAGTAATTTCAGAGAGATGTAAAGAGAAGAAGTCACCTCTGTATCTTGTGGGAAAAGATGTTCTGATCCATGATATTAAGGTTACAAAGAGAAGCGGAGTTTTTGGAACTGAGTTCGAAATAGAAACATGGAGAAATAACTATAAAAATATCTTTTTACCTCTGGTCGGACGACACCAGGTTGAAAACTGTGCTACGGCAATCGGATCTCTGGAGGTCTTGTCTGAAACAGGTGTAATAAAGGCTGACAATGAATTGATTATAAACGCATTGGCAAAAATCCGCTGCCCGGCAAGGATTGAAGTAACATCAAAAAAACCGTTAATTATTGTGGACACTGCACACACAGTAGCCTCCATGAAAATATTGAGAGAGTCCATAAAGGAAAATTTCTCTTTCAGGAAATTAGTATTGATAATAGGTTTGTCATCTGACAAGGATGTTGAAGGTATTCTTAAAGAAATAACATCTATCTCAGACGATTTAATTCTTACACGAACAGGCAACCCTCGCGAGGCAGAGCCTGAACAAATGGCAGTTATGGCAAAACGGTTTCCCCATAACAACCTAATGGTAATTGAAGATATTGGTGAAGCGCTGAAAGAGGCTAAAAGGATTGCAAAGAGGGACGACCTGATCTGCATAACCGGCTCTTTCTTTCTAGCAGGCAAAGTGAAGGAGATACTTAATTAAATGAAGAATTAAACACAAGCTCACCCGCCTGACTGCTATTCTGCCAACGCTTTATAACGACAGTAAGTATTTGGTTTAGCAACAAGGAGTTGCAATTCTCGAACAATCTGCCGGATCATACTCACGCCTCCAGGATCTCTATTGCCTTTTTCAGATTTGAAACCCAGAAGATCCCGATGGAGGTTCCATCACCGGGTGGGACACTGCCATACGCGTACTCAATATTGATACTTGCTTTACTCAGCTGCCTTGTTATATCTGCCATGGTCCCGGGTTTATGTACCATCTCCAGCGATAATACGTCAGTTAAGATAACATTAAGCCCTGAATCTGCAAAAACCTTTACGGCATGCTCATGATCGTCAACTACCATTCTGACAAGGCCTGAATCTATTGTATCCAGGACTGACAATGCTAAAATATTTATATCTTTACTGGCCAGATCAGAACATACATTTGATAGTGCACCCGGTTTGTTTTCAAGAAGAATTGTTAGTTGTTTCACGATTGGCATTTAATTTTCCTCCTTATTGAGGTTCAAATTATTAATGTTACTTTGTGACGTTTTGTAAATTACGGCAAGCCCCGCACCTACCGGCTTACCCTTCATAAACCAATTGCCAGTTCCCTGTTTTTTTGCCCAATCAAAATTTACAAAGGCACTTCCATAAGATTCAAAATACGTGGCAGATTCTATGTCTTTATACTTGGCAAAAATTATTGCATCAGCACCCACCTGAACAGCTTGATCCCTCATGCGCTTATTTATCATCTCCTTAGTTAATGTATCATTTCCAAAAACAAAGGCTACTCCAATTCTCTCGTAGACCAAATCAGAGCCTCCCGATGATATCGGAACCACAACACTCTCGCTCTTTGGCGGATGTTCGTTATTAGATATCCTGGCAAAATTCGTACTCGTACAGCCAACAGAAGACAATAGAAGTAAAAAAAGTATTAGCACATATTTATGGATTTTCATTCACTACCCAGCCTTATTTATAACGTACTGTCTGTAAATATTTGCAAATCACATTCCCGGCGCAAATTATCTGATTCTTGAGAAGTCAACATCATACTTCTCATCTCCAAAATCCTTTAATATTAAAATTGTAGTCATTTTCCCCAAATCGAGTTTTGCATAAGGAAAGCTTGCCGAATAGAAAGCGGCATGGCCATTTGCATCCTCTTTGGACATGTCAGGCCTCAACATCTTTACCGGTTCTATTAACCTGTCACCCTGACTCAATTGGATTTTGAAAACATCTTCACCGCCTCTATAACTGATTGTTAACACGTCTGATCCCATCATTGCCTGCGCGTCTTCTTCTTTAAAGTCCTTTCCGGCTTTTCTCTTCATAGCTGCCATTACAGCAAGATCAACCAGCTTAGTCTTTATCAGGCCGCCGCCATAATTTGGCCAGTTACCAAAAGTTGCAGATTTTACAAGATCTGTATCGAATATTTTCTTACCCGGATTTGTTTCGCCAAGCTTAATTGTCTCTTCAATCCGCTCTTTAATCGGGTTCAATTCGATACCATGAGAAACACCTGGTAAAGCAACACACATAATCAAAACAAGTAAGAACATGGAACAACTTATACTCTTCTTCATCCTTCCTTAAACCCTCCTTTCAAAAACGGGTTGGCGCTAAGAAAACAAGAAATCAGTAGATTTATCAGGTACAATGAAATGTAAGAGAAGTGTATCACTTTGATAATATACTGTCAACATATGATGTCAGAATATGTACCGCCGTACATGTAGAACGCTACATCCAACTTGACATTATACGGCAAATAAAATAGAATTTTAACATATAAATTAAAGAGGTGATAACTTGATCACAAGAAGAAAATTTTTAAAGACTGGTATCGCAGGGACTTGTGCGTTTTGTACAGGTTACGCACCCTTCGTATCTGCAATTAATGCTTCCGGTTCGTATGAAGAAGAATTTCCTGCTAAAGAAGCAATGTATTATAAGCAGCTTCCGGAGGCCCGTGTAGAGTGCGAACTCTGTCCCAGAGGTTGTAAAGTGGCAGATCTTGAAAGAGGTTATTGCGGTGTAAGGGAAAACCGTGATGGAAAATACTATACGCTGGTCCACTCCCGTGTATGCTCTTTAAATGCTGACCCCATTGAAAAGAAACCCTTATTCCACTATTTGCCCGGTACAAAAGCATATTCGATAGCAACGGCAGGATGTAATATTGAATGCAAATTTTGCCAGAATTGGCAGATATCACAATTTCGCCCTGAGCAGATAGACAGTATTAAAATCACTCCCGAAGAAGTGGTTAAATTCGCGCAGGAACGAAAGTGTGATACTATAGCTTATACATATTCCGAACCCGTGGTTTTCTATGAATATATGTACGAAACTGCCAGACACGCGAAGCAGGAAGGCGTTGGAAGTGTTATGATTTCTAACGGATTCATAAAGAAAGAACCTTTAGTTCAATTATGTAGGGAATTAAGCGCTGTAAAAATAGATTTCAAGGCATTTACAGAAAAATTCTATAAAGAAACTTGCAGTGGTGAGTTGAAACCTGTACTTGAAACCCTTATTACATTAAAAGAGACAGGCATATGGTTTGAAGTTGTAATGCTCATGGTACCAACACTGAATGACAGTGAAAAAGAGCTCAGGGATATGTGCAAATGGATAAACGAAAATCTTGGTCCTGATGTACCCATCCACTTCACACGTTTTCACCCTACGTACAAGTTAAAGAACCTTCCGCCTACCCCTACAAAGACGTTGGAGAAGGCAAGAAACATAGCGCTTGAAGCCGGCTTGAACTTTCCTTATACCGGTAATGTACCGGGTCATCCCGGGGAGAGTACATACTGTCCCGGCTGTAAGAAGGTAGTCATAAAAAGAGTGGGATTTACAATCCTTGAGAATACCCTGAAGGGAAATGAATGCGGAAATTGTAAATATCCAATACCTGGTGTATGGCGTTAGTACAGATGCTTAACCAAGATGTTGGTTCCCAGTGCCAGCGCAGTATAGCCGCCCGCCTGAATGACGAAGTCGGGCAGGCAACCAAGTTTGAAGTGCCTAAAGTTAAAAAAACTACCACAACTTTAGTTCACTTCAAACTTTAGTCATTTTAAACTTCTTAATAACATATTGCCATGATTGCATTTCTTATAAAACTTGCTAAAAATATCTTTAGTGTATTTTTAAATATCCTGCCCATTCTGGTGGTTGTTACTTCCTTTCAGTTATTTGTCATTAAGCAACCATTTCCGGACATTGCTTCTACTATTTCAGGTATGATTTTTGTATTAGTGGGCTTGTTCTTCTTTATCCAAGGCCTGGAAATCGGTTTGTTTCCGATTGGCGAAAAAATGGCCTTTCAATTCTCCGCCAAGGGAAATATCTGGTGGTTGCTTATTTTTGGATTTGCAATCGGATTCTCCACTACGATAGCAGAACCGGCATTGATTGCCGTCGCTAAGAAAGCCGGTGAGATTGCAGCTGAGGCAAGTGCCATTCCTCATACTAAGGAATCGATTGCAAGCTATGCATTCTGGCTTCGTGTAACTGTCGCCCTTTCAGTGGGATCGGCCATTTCCGTAGGAGTTTTACGTATAGTCAAAGGCTGGCCGATACACTGGTTTATTATTATAGGATACATTTTCATTATCATCCTTACCACTTTCGCACCAAAAGAGATTGTTGGAATAGCGTATGATTCCGGGGGCGTTACGACGTCATGTATCACAGTGCCTTTAGTAGCTGCCCTTGGGGTAGGCCTGGCTACGTGTATAAGGGGAAGGAGCCCAATTGTAGATGGTTTTGGGTTGATAGCCTTTGCAAGCTTGACGCCTATATTCTTTGTTATGCTGTACGGAATAATTATTTACTGATAATTTTTACTACAAAAACTTAAACAAATGGATTTAATTTATCACTCAGCAGATGTGCTGCTTGGCACATTCAAGGATGTACTCCCGATTATTGGGGTAATTATGTTCTTCCAACTGGTAGTTATCAGAACAAGGATTGATAACCCCGGCAGGCTGGCGTATGGATTTTTCCTGGTGGTTATTGGCTTAGCCATATTTATGATCGGACTGGAAAAGGGTCTTTTCCCTCTCGGAGAAGCAATGTCCAGGCAACTGACAGACCCTGGTTTTCTGGCAAAAGGTGACATCCCTCTACTTGAAGAGATTAAAAAGACCGGCACTGTGTATCCTTCACTTTATTTCTGGACGTATATATTTGGATTCTGTATCGGTTTCTCTACTACCATAGCAGAGCCTGCTTTGATAGCCGTAGCCTTCAAAGCTAAGGAAGTTTCAACCGGAGCTATTTCATCGTGGGGGCTTCGTCTGGCAGTAGCGCTTGGGGTGGCAATTGGCATCTCACTCGGTTGCTATAGAATCGTTACCGGTTCCCCCCTGCATTGGTATATTATCGCGGGATACTTAGTCGTGGTTTGCCTGACATTCGTTGCCCCCAAGATGATTATTCCACTGGCTTATGATTCCGGAGGAGTTACTACTTCTACCGTTACCGTGCCTCTGGTCGCCGCACTTGGGATTGGCCTGGCATCTAACGTACCCGGCCGCTCTGTTATTGTAGACGCCTTTGGACTCATAGCCTTTGCTTCGCTGTTCCCGATTATAAGTGTACTTGGTTACGGCATAATATCAGAACGAATTGCAAACAGGAGTAGGAGACGAAGTTTAAGGGAAGCCTGAGACCCTTAATTTATTAAAGTAAACTTTATTTTTATTCGGAGGAAATGTTTATGCGTTTTAAAGTAATAATAGCAATGGTGGAGCAGGAACATCAGGATGCAGTGATTTCTTCGGCCAAGGATGCCGGCGCCACAGGAGTTACCATACTTAATGCCAGAGGAGAAGGCATCCGTGAACAAAAGACTTTTTTCGGTTTACAAATGGACCAGCAACGTGAGGTTCTCATGTTCATCGTAGAGGACTTCCATGCCAACTCTATCATGGACGCTATTTATAAGGCCGGCAATTTCAAGGAAGGGCGTGGCATGGCCTTCTCATGGACAGTTGACAGGGTCATTGGAACGGAGAGCCAGATGGAGGCCCTCGAAAAAGCAGCTCAGGAAAAATATATTTAACACAAAAAACCAAGGAGAAAAAAATGGTAGAACGAGTCAAAGATGTTATGTATTCGTACGTAGTGAATATTCATGGTATTACCAAAGTATCTGATGCTCTGAATATCATGAAGGAGGAAAACATTCAGACGGTACTGGTAAGTCCACGGAATGATGAGGATGTATATGGACTGATTACACTGAGAGATATTGCAACAAAGGTTATTGCGGCAGGAAAACAGTTAGAGGATGTCCATGCCTATGAGATTATGGCGAAGCCTGTTTTAATGATTGATGCAAACATGCCGGTAAATTATGCGGCGCGCTTTCTTACGAACTTCAACGTATCATGGGCGCCGGTTATGGAAAAGGGTGAATTAGTTGGAATGGTTTCCCTGATGGGAATGGTCTGGAAAGGGAGAGAATTGTAAATATTATATTAAAGATAATAACATACAAAATCTCATTATTTTTTCCTCAACTTCTTTATCTGTTTTAACAGATATGGTTCAGGGATGCTCCCTCTGATAGTAAAGGTGAATAAAAAGCAACAAGCTCATCAGGTTCAGCACTGCTATTATTACACACGATCCGGATATTCCGAATAGCGGAACAAAAAGCACACCGGTAAGTAAAGCGCCAATAAATGCGCCTGCGTGGTCAGCACTGTCGATCGTTCCCGCTGTTGTCCCCAACTCCCCTTTCCGCATAAGATACAGCTTACCTGCTATCGGGAATTCCAGACCCACAAGTACACCGGTTACAGCTACCAGTATCATAAACAGATACTCAGAATCAGAAAACAGAGAAGAGAGCTGGTTCAAGACAAAAGGCATGATGCAGGCATATACAACAATAATGGATTCTAATACTATGAATATCTTTATCCACTCCATCTCGCTCTGACCACCAATCTCTTCAGAAGTTTTTTTGTGGCTTTGTGTCTTAGTGGCGTGAAAATGTCGCCGAAGGTCATGCCCGAGGCAGACTCGCCGTGGCGAGCTTAACCTGTTCAGAATCCCCCCGGATGTGCTTCGTAATATTAATCTGTTACTAATCCCACCCCCCAGAGCCATACCAAACATAAACACCGCAATTATGAGCCCTATATTTTCATAAACATATCCATATATATTTTGAAACGCAAATATCAGGATAATTTCTAACGCCATTCCGGCAAACCCGGTTGTTGCAATAGCCGCAATACTGTTGAATCGTTGCTGAACATCAGGACTGCGGCTGAAAAGAGTTACGTATACAAACCTGCAGACAACGAGGATTAAAACAGGAATTAAGAATGTTGTTACATGGCTATTTTTAAGCCATTGAAGAGTGCCTCCTAATTTATCGCCGGTAAGTTTGTCCCATAACATAAGATTTAAAAAATAGGTAACGGGCTTTGCATCAGTGTTCACCCTGAGTCCTTTTCTCCTCTCAATACCGTCCGCGACAGACTTGACCATCTCCGGCTGCAAAAGAGTATTGAATACATACTCAGAAAAAAACTCAGATTTGACACCGCGTTCAACATAACGGTTTGTCAATGTCCGGATATCGAATGTAGCGGTGTCATATGAATTACTTGCGAAATAGTAATTTGTCTGTCCTGGAGAGATAATTACATGGGGAAATACGCTGTGTAGAGTTTGATAAATAGAACCGGTGTAATTGCCCACCTCTTCTCCCATATAATTTACAGCAGACGATATCTCTATCGCAAATACGCCTTTGTTCGCAAGTATATCGTTTCCTTCCTGAAAAAACTGTACGGTATAAAACCTGTTAAGAAATGCCGTAGAGGGGTCAGGAATATTTACAAATATTAAATCATATTTTTTCTTGCTCTTCGCCCTCTTAACATAATATCTTCCGTCTACGTGAAATATATTTACCCTCTTATCCGATAAAGCCTCTTTCTCTTCAGGTGGTAAATATTTCTCAGCCAATTCTATCAACGCGGGATCCAATTCAATATAATCTAACTCTTCAATCGGGTGTTTCAGCATCTCCCTGATCAACCCACCCATTCCCCCGCCTATCAACAACACTCTCCTTGGATCAGGATGCTGCGTCATTATTAGATGAGCTATTTGAGCGTTTACATATTCATCAGGAAATGCAAAATTAAACTGACCATTTCCGAACACACTGTATTGGTCATCTCTTACACCAACTACAATATTTTCATACCTGGAATCAATTGATTCCAGGAGTTTTATATTCGGATTAGAAGAACTCCATCTTACGTTAATTAAATAATTATCTACTCTATTGACTACACCGGATACCAGTAAAATAAAAGTGACTAAAAAGAGTAAAAGACAGGTTAAAGACTTTGCCCGGACAAAAAGTGCGGAGGATTTCCATTTATTTGAAAGACCTCTATCAAGAAACTGAAGCATCAGGAACAGATTCAAAAACAAAATACTATTAAAAATCAGTGTTATCGTAAATGGCTGGAATCTGGCAATGAGCACGAAGGTAAATAATAAACCACCTATAAGGCTGCCAATGGATTCCAGAATATATACAAAACCAATATCGGCAGCTGAATCACGGGTAAATCCCCTGATCACTTTACATCCAATTGGGAAAATCAATCCTATAGTAAAACTGAAAGGCGTGATAATACATAATGATGAAAGAAGCAATGACAAAATTGGAATGTACTGGCCTGCCGGTACATTGAGAATAAGCCTTAACACCCTGATTAAGACTAATTCCAGAGGAAGAATTGCACACATCAGCAGCAACACAATAATAAAGGCAGACAGCTGGTTCTTAAATCTACCTGCAACCCTTCCCCCTACCGCCGCACCAGACGCTACACCAAAAAGCCATGTACCCAGGATTATTCCAATGCATAGTTCGCTTCCGAAGAAAACTACCAGAAACTCCCGAATTATCAGCACCTGAGCAATAGTTGCATAACATCCGACAAATACCATAGAAAACAAAATGAACAACCAAGCCCTGTTTTCACGTATCATATTTTTCTCCGCACTCCATATTAATATGTTGAACTTTTCATTCCTTTGGTTCACTCAGACATACCAGAGGAACAGTTATATTTTATATGCAAAGAACGTTATTTGAAATTACAAAAAAAACCAAATACGATCTGTCAGTATAAACACAATTAAAATGATCACTTACGACTTTACCACATATTTAATCTCTTTAAAATCAGTCATTAATAAAAAGAACTAACCTTTTTCTTGTTTTCACCGATAATATTGATGTAACAGATATATTTATACTATGGGCTATAACTTTACTCAGAAAAACGGCATTATGTCTTCTAAATCGGAATCTAAAGGCTATATTATCATAATTGATGATTATGATAATATTCGTACTACCTTTGCAAGCTATCTGGAAAACTTCGGATATCAGGTAAAAATGGCTAAAGATGGGTCTGAAGCGATGACTCTGGTAGATCAGAATATATTTGACGTAGCGATCCTTGATGTATGCCTACCTGACTATAATGGCCTGGATCTTTTAAATGAATTAAAAAAAATACAACCCACTTTAGAAATCATAATTTGTACCGGACACTCTGAAGACTACGATTTTTTTGGGGCAATTAAGTCCGGTGCCGCAGACTGGATATCCAAGCCATGCAAACTTCCGGAACTGCACGCAAAAGTCGAACGTGTCCGAAGGGAGCAAAAGCAACTCCGGGAACTATCAAAGAAAAACCGTGAGTTGGAGCAGATCAAAACAGAAACAGAACATGTCCTCAAAGGTATGAGATCAGTGATTCAAAACCAGGATGGGGCACAGATCCAGAAACGTACAAAAATACGAACTGATTTTCCCGAGATCATTGGCGATTCGGAGAAGATTGAAAGCGTTCTGGGCCTCGTACGGCTCGTGTCAAAGACAAAATCTTCAGTCCTTATTACCGGAGAGAGTGGAACCGGGAAGGAGCTCATTGCGAGACCAATTCACCGACTGAGCAACAGAACCAGCTTCCCTTTCGTTCCGGTGAACTGCGGTGCACTCACAGAGACACTTCTTGAAAGTGAACTTTTTGGTCATGAACGGGGAGCCTTCACCGGTGCCTCTATGGAAAAGCGGGGGCTGGTAGAGGAAGCTGAAGGCGGCACTCTCTTTCTTGATGAAATCGGTGAGACAACACCACAATTCCAGGTAAAACTACTCAGAGTCCTGCAGGAAGGTGAATACAGGCGAGTTGGCTCATCAAAATGCAAGCATGCAGACATTAGAATAATTGCGGCCACTAATGCCTCACTGGAAGATAACGTACACAAAGGAACCTTTCGCGAGGACCTTTACTACCGCCTTAACCAGTTCCGGATTATGATCCCTCCTTTAAGAGAACGAAATAATGACCTGCTTCTCCTGAGTCAATATTTCCTGGAAAGCGCGTGTACTGAATTCTCCAAGGAATTAGTGGGATTTTCTTCTGAAGTGATAGAGAAATTTTTACGATATGCCTGGCCGGGCAACGTGCGGGAATTGGAAAATCTGGTTACTCAGGCGGTCATTCTGGCGACCCCGCCAACTATTGAACTCGGTGACGTACTCACACTCATCGATAGACTGCATAGGCATCCTCGCAAAACCAGACTTTCAGATAAGCCATTTAACGAGGCTAAAAATGAATTTGAAACAAAGTATTTCCAGAATATCCTCAACAGGACAAAAGGAAACTTATCCGCAGCTTCAAGGCTTTCCAAAATTGACAGGAAGCAATTCAGAGAAAAAGCGCGAAAACTTGGTGTACATGGCACGTCATACTCTCAACAAATGTAACCACAGCCTTTATGCTTCACGGTGCCATATACCCACTCAGAAGCCCGTTTCTCAAATAGAGATCAAACTCTATTTCCGTGCTTTCAACTATAGTGTCTTTTGTTATAACAGTATATTCACTCATTTTATTTTATGCTTTATTTGTATTGTTACTATTTGTGTAATTCCATTTTTCTCACACTGACGCGTGGAAATCCTGAAGACACGATTCCATGTCGTCTCTGCTGATAGCACCAAATAATACCAGTACCTCACCGATTTTGATGTGTGTGTCGCCCTGCATCTTCAGAAGAGCATCTACATCCTCCTCATTTAAGAAACCCAACTCAATTGCGATTTCACCAAAGAGACCTCCTTCTGCTCTCTGACAATCCAGGATATCGCACAATTGCTGCTCATTCAGATGTCTCTCCTGTACGGCTAATACTCCCAAAGCAACGTGTTCCAGATTCTGATAGTGAAGTGCGCTCTCCAGCTCATATGCGTCTATCTTGCCTTCATAAAGCAAAAACTCTCCAAATCCTATTCCTGTACCCTTACACCCATACTCTTTACAAATTGATACCTGCCCTGCAAATACATCTACCATGTTATTTATATCTCTTAATTCATTTTCTATGTCACAAAACTCAGTATTCATAATCAACAAGCCCCCTTTTATTGTTATACACTTCAGTTAGCGTTTGAGTAAAATTGTTTACCGGTCTTTCTCTGTAAGAGCGTTCTCAGGCAAAACCACATCTTCCGGTATATTGTCCGCCAGTCTCTGCACAATACCCTCAAATCGTCCGGATCTTGTCTTATAAGTCCCGGCAAGCACCTTAAAATCTTTAGCCCTTGATGAGAGAACTTCTCTGTAATCATCACTGGTAGTACCAATCATGAGGCAAGATTGCACAATCGCTTCGGCAACTATCAGAAGGTCATTACTACATGTGGCAATGTTGTCCGCTGCTTCAGAACTCGCCTGTTTTGCGCCAATTGCTTCATTTGCTTCTTTTTCTTTATCCGCTACAGATGATCTTCTTGCTTCCTTTGCGTCCCTATACATATCAATTTTCACAGCTATCTCTACCTCAAACAGTATGCCAAAGGTATTTTCCCTGTAAAAACCGCAAGAACATAAACACGCTAACTCATTGGTATCAGACAACTTAAAAACTTTAAAATCAGGTGCATGGGAGGGTGTTTCCACGCTAAATATCACCTTCACAGAATGGGTGATTCTCTCCCAGCCACGACATGAATTCGATCAGAAGATTTGCTTGATCTACTTTAAGTTCAACAGGTTATTCGATAGCACTGAGATAAATTCCCTCCTTTATGCTGAGATAAATCCCTTCCCTCCCAAACTAAGAGTCACGACAAGATTAACGTGTGCATATTAGAAT
>JANLHC010000318.1 GCA_024654465.1 Candidatus Scalindua sp. | reverse complement strand
CAAGCCTTGTGCCAAAGGAGACAGATGAGGTATGGTTTATTATTTGTACTAAGGTATATGGTACTTTGAAAATATTACCAACATAGGATTTACGCTGAGAAAGAATAATTTATTGTTGTTGTTTTTTCAGAATGAATGAAGGAGTGACAAAAGGGGGTATAGTGTGCCGCTACTAAAGTGTGCCATGGCACATTTATATTGTTTTCTAGGAAGAGTGATAATGGGGAGATGAAGTTGATAATCTGAGGAATAATCTTTCCAGAATACGCGGTAGAGATTGTCGTATTGATCAGTAATATTTAAGTAGAATCATTTCCACAAATCACGATCCAGATTTCTGTACTGGACGGCTTCTGAAATATGTTCTATGCAAACATTCTCACTGTGATCAAGGTCTGCAATTGTTCTGCCGACCTTGAGTATCTTATTATAACCCCTTGCAGAGATGTTTAGTTCGGTCATTGCCTGATGGAGCAGCTCTTCTGCCTGGCTGTCCAGTGAGCAATGTTTCTTTATCTGCTTAGTTGACATTCGAGAATTGGTTGAGTATTTGAGCCCCTGGAATCTCTTTAACTGTGCTTCACGTGCCTTTGTAACTTCCGCTCTAATCTCCTCCGATGATTCACAGGTTGCATCAGATGTCAGGTCTTTGTACTGAACATTCGGGACCTCAACATGAATATCAATCCGGTCAAGCAGAGGGCCTGAAATTTTGGAAATATAATTCCGGATCTGACGCGGTGAACAGTGACACTCTTTTTTCGGATCAGTATTATATCCGCATGGACATGGGTTCATAGCTCCGACCAGCATTATTTCTGCAGGAAACATCACGGAACTCATTGCTCTTGAAATCGTAATCTCATCCGTCTCTAATGGCTGCCTCAATACTTCCAGCGTCTTCCTGTTATATTCAGGTAATTCATCAAGGAAGAGGACTCCATGATGGGCAAGGCTAATCTCACCGGGACGAGGGAAGCTGCCGCCTCCAACCAGCCCCGCAGTACTGATAGTATGATGTGGATTACGAAAAGGTCTGGTCGCTATCAGGGAGTTATCCTGCCCTAAAAGTCCTGCCGAACTATATATTGCAGTAGTCTCGATCGCCTCTTCCAGTGTTAATCCGGGCATTATGGTTGGTAGTCTTTGCGTCAGCATGGTTTTACCGGAACCGGGAGGGCCGATCATAAGTACATTATGATTTCCTGCCGCAGCTATGGTAAGTGCACGTTTTACATGCTCCTGCCCCTTAACATCCATAAAATCTATATCATAATGAGAAGAATCGCTGAAAACATCTGAAAGGTTTAAGGAGAATGGAGTAATAATGAATTCATTTGTCAGGAAACTTACCGTATCAGACAGGGTATTAACGGGAATAATATCAATACCCTCTACGATAGCGGCTTCCGGCGCATTATCTGCAGGAAGGATCAATCCTTTCAGACCTGCTTCTTTGCATTTTATGGCCATTGACAAACAACCATTAACCTTTCTAACCCGTCCATCCAGTGCAAGTTCGCCTACTATACCGTATTCGTTTATCTTTGCTGTTTCTATCTGGTTTGAAGCAATGAGCAATCCCATTGCTATGGACAACTCAAAGGAAGGTCCCTCCTTCTTTCTATCAGCGGGGGCGAGGTTAATGGTAATGTTCTTATAAGGAAATTTGTATCCGCTGTTCTTGAGCGCCGCTTTTACCCTGTCCCTACACTCTTTAACTGCTGCGTCCGGCAATCCAATAACCACCGTGGAGGGAAGTTGTCCCTTTGTAACGTACACCTCTATTTCCAGTACATATGCTTCAATTCCGTATACCGCAACGCTCTTTACCTTCCCAAGTCCTGTCATTTGCATCTTCCGTGGTTTTTAGTTAAATGACTGCTTGTGTTTATTACAATACTATTTCTTCCATGTTAGTGGCATAAAGATAAGTATAACAGTGTATATTTCCAGCCTACCCACCAGCATGCTAAAAGCAAGCACCCATTTACAGGGATAAGCAAATCCGCTATAGTTTTTGGTAGCACCCGCATCTGCAAGGGCAGGCCCAACGTTACTCATCATCGACGCAACCGCACTGAATGACGTAATTAACTCAGTACCAAAGATGGTCAGGATAAGAGAAAAGACACCAAGCAGACCCAGATGTATAACAACAAACCCCAGTGTGTTTGTAATTATGTCCTCACTGACCGGTTTGCCACTGAGTTTAACATGCATTATAGCTCTCGGCCTGATTACGTGAACAAGCTCCCTTATACCGGACCTGAAAAGCAACATTATCCTTGCCACCTTCATGCCTCCGGCAGTTGAGCCCGCACATCCACCAATGAACATGAGCAGGACAAGAAATACTCTGCAAAAATTTGGCCAGATATCAAAATCCGCGTTACAATAACCGGTGCTGGTCATTATGGATATCGTCTGAAACGCGGCATACCTCAGCGAGCCGCCAATGGTATCAAATTTATGATCTTTTACGCCTCCGTTATAAGCGTTTGCATTAAAGAAAAACAATGCAAGCGTTACTAAACATATAGCACATAATATCAAACCTACAAAAAAACGTAATTCTGAATTCACCAGTACTTTTTTAATTCTTCCCGTAACCAATTGGTAATACAGTATGAAGTTGCAGGCAGCTATAAACATAAATATCATAAGGGCAATCTCTATAAACAGGTTGTCATATGCCGCAATACTCAGATTTTTTGTAGAGAACCCTCCAGTCGATATCGTTGTAAAGGCATGGCAGACGGCATCAAATAGTTCCATCCCCCCAAGCCATAAAAGCGGAATTAAAATGGCAGTAAGAGAAAGGTATATAACCCACAATATTTTTGCCGTCTGGGCGATGCGCGGCTTTATCTTATCCGTAGTAAGATCAGGAGCTTCAGCACTGAACAGCTTGTGACCTCCGACGCCAATCGTCGAAAGTATTGCGACAAAGAAAACAACGATACCCATCCCCCCAAGCCACTGTGTCATGCTCCTCCAGAAAAGAATTCCATGCGGCAACGCCTCAATATCGTTAAAAATAGAGGCGCCTGTAGTTGTGAACCCGCTCATTGATTCGAAATAAGAATCACAAAAAGTATCACATGCCCCTGAAAACCAATAAGGCAAGGCGCCAAACAAGGCACAGGATATCCACCAGAATGTGACAATAGCCAAACCCTCTCTAATCGTAATATCTTCATTCTCAGGTTTTAAAGAAAATTTTAATGCTAAACCAGTAGCCCCGGACGCCATGATTGTTATTGCAAACGCCCAAATCTCTTCCTTCGTTCCATAACAGTACGATACTCCGAATGGAATGATTAAGATACCGGAAAGCAGTATTAAGAGATTTCCCAGAGTACGCAACACTAAAAGGATGTTCATATTTTGATAGAGGATTTGTCGGGATAAGTTTACAAAAAAAGTATTTCTATTTTTTTACACTGAAAAGAGCCTGGACCCTTTCTATGTCATCAGGGAGGGTGAACACAATAACACTTTCCCCGGGATTAATAGCTTCAATACCTTTGGGAAGGAGCATTGTATTGTTTCTTACAATGGCGCCCAGGATAGATTTCTTTGGAAACCGGATCTTCTTAAGAGGTTTCTTTACGATTTCAGAGCCCTCTTCGGCGATCAATTCAATCGCTTCCGCCTCGCTGTCGCCTAACTTGGCTATTGACTGTATCTGCCCTCTCCTTATGTGCTTAAGAATATAACTCGCTGTCACCAACCTTGGATTTACAACCACATCAACATCAATTTGTTTAATTATATGTACCAATTCCGGTTCATTGGTAAGCACAATCGTTTTCTTTGCACCATTCTTTTTTGCCAGCAAGGCTGTAAGCAGATTGGTCTGTTCATTTTCTGAAAGGGCAATAAATATGTCCGCAGTTGCGACAGCCGCATCTTTAAGCACATCTATTTCAGTAGCATCACCATGTAAAACTACTGCAGTCCTTAAAGAGGCAGCTGCCATTACCGCCTTATCTTTTTCCGGCTCAATTATTGTTACGGCAATCGGGCTGTTTTCGAGCCTTTTGGCAAGCAGCATACCCATGCGACTCGCCTTATATATAATTACCTTTTCCACCTCATCCGCCCTTCTGTTAACCATTGGCAGAAAATATGGTAATCCTGTTTTTGATATAAGTACAAAAATATTATCATCTGATAATATTGTAGTACTATGCGATGGCGTAATCATCTCATCATCACGTTGGATATATACGATTAAGAATGAATCTGTATACTCAGTCTCTTCCAGTTCTGAAAACGTCAAACCCACAAGCGGAGCATCCTCAGGGACATGAAAACCTCTTAAAACAACATCACCAATGAGAAAATCAACCGCAAATGTTGCCCCCGGAGTCTCTAAAATCTTAATAATCGATTCAACAATAATCTGCTCCGGATTGATCATGTGATCAACACAGAATCCATTATGTTCAAAAATTGATTTATTACCGGTAAATTCACCGTTTCTAATTCTAGCGATCTTAATTTTTTTACCGGTACCGTATTTACTGGCAATGATGCAAGCGACAATATTGACCTCATCACTGGTGGTTACGGCTAATACCATATGTGCTTCTTGTACACCGGCAGATTCCAAGACACTGGGAGAAGTACCATTACCGGTAACCACCGAGACATCCAGTTTTTCAGAAATTTTCCTGGTTAATTCGGGGTTCTCATCAACTACTGATATGTCATGCCCTTCTGCTGATAACTGTTTCGCAATACTGAATCCTACAGCACCTGCCCCAATTATGAGAATTTTCATCTATAACCTTTTTAAGTTAAGTCTTTGAGGAAAAGGGTTAATACAAAAAACACGAAATAACGTTATACTGCGTCATTCCGTGTTTCGCGCACTCTTATAAAATTAATATACTTTCAAGACTCTTCACCTTGAGGTGAGATCGCTGCCATACTTTTTTTCCTCAAGTCATAAAACCTGGATTTCAATTCCGGACCTCCCAAATGTGAGTTTTTTTTCTCGAAAGCATCTACAAGTGTTTTCACTCTTTCATAAGAACCCTCTTGATATAATCCTTCGATAACCGCATATATCTCAGGCCACCACAAATGGTTATCTGCCAAGGAACTTTCTACCCATAATGATAAAAAGCTTAACAGTTTGTCATATTGCTTTGCTTCTTTCAGACAATGTACCAGTTCATGTTTCATTTCCATGTTATTATCAAAATGCGTGACAAGTTCTTCATAGAGCAAAGTGGCCTTTTGGCAATCATTATCTGAGAAATACAATTTTGCCAACCTTTTTTTACTTTGCCACAATGCATAGTCGTATTCAGGCACGCCTTTATAATCTTCGATTTGTTTTTTTAATATCTCTTTCGCTCTTTTGTAATCTTCTTCGGCATAAAAGGCGTTAACGATACTATCAAGTAATACAAAAGACCCACACTCTATAGAAAGAAGCATATCGGCTGCCTTTTCTGCAACTCTATTATCTGTATCCTTTAGCAGCTTGATTAAAGGTTCAACAGCACTCTCATCACCAATTAACCCTAAGGCCGCTGCCGTTGATTCACGAACACGAGCACTCTCATCAGAAAGTAAGGCAATCAACGGTAAAACAGCCTTTTTTGTTCCTGTTTTTCCCAGAGTGTCTGCAGCATACCATCTCACCCTTTCTTCTTTATCTTTTAATAAATTAATCAAGGGTTCAATCGCCCTGTTATCCTGAAACTTGCCAATGGCAACTATTGCTGATTCCCTCACCTTAGGATCCTTATTCGAAAACAGGTTGATTAATGGCTCTACTGCTTCATCCGCCTTTAGCTCACCAAGGGCTTCTGCCGCCGCGCATACAACACTGTTGGCGAGGTCGCTTAAAGCGGATAACAAATCAAATACTGCTTCCTTCTGACCCAGTTTGCCCAGAGACATTGCTGCGCTCTCCCTTACCCTGGCTTCTTTGTCCTGCAGTGCCGATATTAAATTTTTCAGCTCAGATACTCCGCCAATCTTTCCAAGAACATTTACTGCCAGAACACGTATCTCTGTATCAGCATCTGAAATCAAATCAACAAATATTTTGACAACTTCAGGGTCTTTATGATTTGCCAGTTCCCCTGCGGCATAAATCCTTACAGCCTGATATTCACTTTTTAAGGCATCAATTAATGGCCTGATGCCATCCTTTTCTTTACTTGTTTTTAAGGTTTTTATAGTCTGCCTGACTATTTCTTCCTTCAATAAATTATTTTCTGCTTTAAGCTTCTTAAACCCTCCTTCAAGCTTGTCAACAATATCCTCTAGCCACTGCTCCCTTGTTTTAACTTTATTTCTATCCCACCACTCTTGCCAGAAAGAGTTTGCTTTACTGTTAGATTGTTTTGTAATCTCCACTAATGCGTCATGGGCCGCAGCTTGCAAATCGTTATTATCAGATTCTAATACATTTATTAGTGGTTTCACTGCCTCACGTGAACGTGTCTTTGCCAAAGCACCCGTAATAAGGATGCGGGATTCAACCGGTTTGCGATTATCCAGGAGTACGCCTGCCATCTCATCTATCGCCTTTTTTGTCCTGATGTTTCCCAATGCATCAGCAGAAGCAATTCTCATCTCCTTATTTTCACTGGTAAGCAAATTAATCATACAATCTAATGCCCTGCTGTCATCACCGGCAAAACCAAATGCTTTAATCAGTGAGATACGAACATCATCATTGTCGGAATTTTTAAGGATGTCAATTAACGAATCATAAACAGTGGAAAGGTTAAGTCCCAATAATGAAATGACTGCAGACGTGCGTATTGCGGAGTCCTCTGAATATAAAAGCTTCATCCACTCATCAATCTTAATTCTCAGCTCAGGTGAAATTTCCTGTGATGTTTGTTTGGACGACTTCTCTTCATTGGCATCAACAACTCTATTTTCAGTTACTATCAGACAACTACAAATTGATATACTTGCTAAAGCAAGTATAGACAAACAATATTTTTTCATCCATTTATCTGCCGAGGAGATCAACACTTATGCGTAGTTCTCTCCTAAATATGAAAAGGTTATACACCCTGAGATCAGTGTATTGATTTTATCTTCATTACAAAATTTCAATACTATCAAAACTATTTTTTAGCGTCAACATAAAACAGCCCTGAAAAGAATATCTTGAACATTTTTTTCAGGATTGTTAATATGTTGTATTTAGGTGACTTATATCTAAATAACAAATGAAAATAATATCTTTTGGCGACATCCATGAAGATTTCAGCAATTTGATACCCTTGAAGAATGAGCTGGAAAATGCAGATCTTGTAATAGTTACCGGTGATTTGACTAACTTTAATGGTCGAAAAGAGGCAAAAAAGGTAATTGAAGAAATAATGAAGTACAACAAGAATGTATTAGCCCAATTAGGAAATCTGGACCAGCCGGAGGTTAACGATTATTTGACAGAAAAAGGCATCAACCTTCACAGAAATGGTTTCATAAGGGACAATATAGGGATATTTGGTGTAGGCGGTTCAAACCCCACACCTTTCAATACCCCTACCGAATTCAGCGAAGATGAGATTGAGACTTTTCTACTCGAGGGCATTGATAAGGTAAGGAACACTAAATTCAAAATCATGGTACCGCATATGCCGCCAAAAGACACGAAGCTTGATATTATATCAGCTGGTGCTCACGTAGGGAGTCGGAGTGTCCGCGAATTTATTTTAAAACATAAGCCGGATATTTCCTTGAGCGGACACATCCACGAGGCAAGAGGAAGTGATACAATAGAAAATACCTTAGTCTTCAATGCCGGTATGTTTCGAGAAGGTGGATATGTAATAATTACTAAACAGTCAGAGTATTTATCTGCCGAGCTAAAGGTGTTAACATAGTGCGGCAAAGTCTGGCAGGCAACCA
>JANLHC010000317.1 GCA_024654465.1 Candidatus Scalindua sp. | reverse complement strand
ACGGTATAGATATTATATTGGTAGACATTTTCGTGTATCGATTAAGTGTATCTGAAACTGTCATCTTTACTTCTACCGCATTCGGCAGGTATTTTTTTGTTGTGCTGTTCCATTCGTCACTGCCAACCTCTCCTTCTCGTTTACCATACCATGTTGTTCCATCTGTATCCAAAAATCTAAATTGTAATGTGCTGACATTAAGACCAAGTTTTTTGTAGGTAGTTTTATCTTCTATAGCAGGATCAAAACTACCGATATTTATGTTAAGAGTATCAGTACCCGTTTTCTCCAGTTTGTAGAGAATATTATCAGTGTGCAAGTAATACGTGATCAGGGCAATGGGCTTATCTTCAAGATTGGGGGTGCTGGATAGGAGTGTAAAAATGTCACTTCCGTCTTTTGCCTCAATGGAAAGATAGTCATTTTTATCAACATTATCGAATGATTTGAATAACTTATAATTCGTATTTAACATTGCCCCGGAAATATCCCTCTTTATGATGTCAAAGGCGGCTCTTACGTTCTGGTATACTTCACTGCGCGCGTCTGATTGTGAAAAGGCGCTGCTTGCCTGCTTGAAGATCATCGCCGTGACCAGGATAAGTATTGAGGCAAGGGAGATGGCGATGATTAACTCGATCAGGGTGAAGGCGGAACGGTTGCAATTAATAATTGAATATTGACGATTGAATATTGGCAATTTGTTATTGTTAATTTTCAATTGAAGTATTTTCTTTCTTTTGACAAAATTCATATTGTTGATGTTTGGCCCGCTCTGCTTGACCCTGAAAATTTCAGATAAATTTACCTTAACGCAGAGGCGCGGAGGTTGCAGAGTTTAATAGAGGTCTTACTGCAAATTATTGACTACCCGGAAAATCCCATCTTCATAAACAGATTCCAAAAGTCCTGGTCCTAAAATACGATGTACTTCTATTGTCACACCTATTATCTTCTCTGATATCTCGTTTTCATGCATAGTGAATAACTCTCTTCTTAATTTTACATAAGTCTTTATAACACTCTGCGTGCTCTGCGCCTCTGCGTTAAAGGTGTTTTTTTACCTTATATCACCGTTTTGAAAACATGGTTTCGTAGATATCGATAATGTCGTCTGTTGTTGAGAATGCGAGACCGTTCCCCGTGGTACCCAGAAATGGCCCTTCTAATGTAATGGTTGAGGTTGCAGTTCCAATGCTATCTATCCTATACCAGAATTTATCACTATTATCATCGTTGTCCTCTCTTATGTAGTCTTTAGAGGTAAGCCCGGCTGGCAGTGGTGGAGTATAAGGCACCGTATCTATACCATTTGCAAAGTCCGCCGTACCTGCTCCAAATTGAGAATAATTGAAATTTCTGAATATGGCAATCTGTGCTCTGACCAAGTTATCGTTAGTTCCAATTATGCTCTTTAAATTGCCCTGCCAGGAATATTGCGCATGTGTTGTGGTCCCGAAGGAATCCTGAAAAAGCCTGTCTTGATCTTTGGCATTTAGAGGGTATGCATCAGTATATGTATAGGTTTGATTGGCAGTTAAGGTGCCCATTATATCGGTATCGGTAAAAATATCTTTTTCTATCAGTTCTGATATTGCGGATTCAACAAGGATTGCCGCATTGGAATATTGAGTTACCTTTTTCATGGAGTCAACACCGATAGGAAATATAGTTAACATACTTATCAGTCCAACCCCGAGGATGAAGATAGCGATACCTATTTCTATAAGCGTAAAACCGGATTGGGATTTTAGATTTACGATTTTAGATTTACGATTTAATATTGAAGTTTTAATATTGACAGTTTTCATTTTATAAAGATTGTAGATAGGATAAACAATGATAAATCAGAAACTTTCAGATAAATTGATCTTAACGCAGAGGCGCAGAGATCGCAGAGCTTATTAGAAAACTTACTGTAATTTGTTGACTACCAGGAAAACCCTATCACATAATGAACCATTCACTTCTTATTTTCTTCAGTCTTATATAACTCTTTGCGTCCTCTGCGCCTCTGCGTTAAAATAGAATATCAGTGGCTTTTTTCCCAGACTTGTCTAAGGAAGATTTTAGTCGCTTATAATCTGTCCTGTGTAATCAATTATTTTGAGATTCTTGGCGTTGCCATGTTTATCTTGAATGGTAACCGTATCCGTATTCATGGTTGAGTAATCAGCAGTACCGTTTGGATCAAAAGAGACGGTACTTGTTCCTGCTGTCCATGTTCCCGTACTGGTGTCGAATTCAATGGTATCCGGCAGGAATTCTTCTTTTCCCAATATGGTTGAATTAGTTTCGTCTTTGATTGATAGTTTACAGTTGATTGAGTCTAACACGAGCCGTCGTGTTTTTCTGGAATTAATTGCCATAGTCCTTGCCGCCAGGGCTTGTGCCTGAACAATGCGTGCGCCTTTACTTAACCGTTGTCCTTTGAGGAACGGTGTAATTGCAGGTATGGCTGACGCACTTATCAGGATAATGATTGCTATTACAACTAGCATTTCAACGAGCGTGAATGCATTTTTTTTCATAACTTTAGTCACTTTAGTTCACTTAAGGCACTTCAAACTTAGTTACAGTTATCGACTCCAGTTATTAATATCATCTGCATCGTTTCCCTCAGGTATAAAATCTGGAGATGCAGGAGGAGTTGTCGCTCCGTCTACGCCCTTTGAGTATAAGTCGTATGAGTCTGTATTTTGTTTTGGGTCCCCTGGAGTGGTATACACAAAGGGGTTCCCCCAATAGTCCACAATATCATCACCGTTTATTTCGCTGTCATCAAATTCAATGTATTGTTTTGACCTGTCTTCTGACGGTGGCTGTAAAGCCTTCTTGAGCTCCTTAATCGTTGTGAGTGGATAGGTCCGATTCTCATCATAGTATTGTTCAATAGCTATTTCCAGGCGTTCCATGAAAGCCTTTGTTGCATTTTTCTGAGTCTTCTGGCGCATACCGGGAATAACGGTCACTATAGCGGCAACAATGATGATAATTATTCCTATTACAACCAACAGCTCCATTAACGTAAAACCTTTTTTACCAGTTATTAATATCATCTGCATCATCTCCAGAAGAGCTGGTTGTTTTATCCGGACCTGTTGAATAAATATCGAATGAGGCTATGTTATTAAGGGTCGGGGGAGAGCTGCTATCGTATGAATAATGATTGCCAAAGGGGTCTTTGTACTCATATACATTTGGCTGCCCATTTACTCCATCGATAGAAATATTTGAATAGGGGTCAGTATTATTAAAAACGGTTCTCATGGGTACCAATTGTGATTTTTTGAATTCAATATATGGCCCGTATATTTCTTCATTGGAGAGACCTGGATTGAATGTAAATTTACTACCCAGGAAAAATACGAGACATCTGGAGCCATTTATAAGATCATCATCACGTGGTATGTTTACACTGCCAATTGATAATGGTATTGGGTGGCTAGACGTTGTATAGCTATCAGGAGGAAAGAATCCAAAATCGCTTTCAAACTGCTTCAGTGCAATCCCAAGTTGGCTTATCTGTGCCGAAGTTACCCCTTTCTTCGCATTGGTCTGGACAGAAGAGACGATGGGTACGGTAATTCCGGCAAGGAACATCATGATTACAATAACGACTAATAGCTCCAGGAGTGTGAAACCGGCTTTGGATTGAATATTGAAGATTGACAAATGATTATTGTCGATTGAGGCTTGACGATTTAATATTGAGTGTTGCATAGGTTTTATTTTATAAAGATTAAAGTATTTAGGAATTCTTCCCTGCCCAACAGTTTGTTAGGTGGGAATCCCTCAATTCTTAAATTTGCAATTCCTGGTGCTATATTTAACTTCCCAGACTGTTCATAAGCTTTATAAGAGGTAGGAAAAGTGCGATTACAATTGTACCGACTGATATCCCCAGGAATATAACTATAAATGGTTCCAGCATGCTTGTCAGTGATTCAACAAGACTATCAATGTCGTTGTCATAGTTATCGGCAATCTTGGAGAGCATCGTATCAAGTTCACCTGTTTGCTCTCCTATTTCCACCATATTTACTACCATGCCCTCACATATCTTTGACTCCCGTAGCGGTCTTGCAATGCTTTCTCCCTCACGGATGCTATCGTGTATCCGGTTTACCGCTTTACTCATCGCCAGGTTCCCCGTAACATTCCTCACGTTATTCAGGGCTTCCAGGATAGGCACACCACTTGATATCAGGGTTGCAAGAGTCCTTGCAAATTTGGAGACAACAGCTTTGTTTATTAGTTTACCGAATACCGGTATTTTGAATTTCAGGCTATCAATTATTAACCTGCATTTGTATATTTTTCCTAACGATTTAAATATTATGAAGACAGCAACAGGAATTCCGAAAATAGAATACCAGTAATCAAATAAAAAGTTGCTTACACTTATCAAAGCTGCTGTCAGCCACGGGAGGGGTACACCCATTTCCTGGAACATCTTTGCAAATCTGGGTATTATGAACATCATGATAGCAGTCAGTATTGCAGCAGATGCGAGAATAACAGTTGTGGGGTACATCATCGCGCTAATAATTTTTCGTTTGAGTTTCTGCATTTTCTCTCTATATGTTGCCAACCGTTCTAATATTGCATCAAGTGTTCCGCTAATCTCTCCGGCATTGATTATGTTTACATAGAGCTTGTCGAAAACTTTAGGGTGTTTTGACATTGCTATGGATAGGGTATCGCCACCCTTAATATCTGCTATTATTTCTCCAACAGCATTCTTTAACAATCCCTTTCTCATTTGTGTTTCAAGAATAGTCAAACTTTGTACAATAGGTATGTCGGCGTTCTGGAGTGTTGATAGCTGCCTTGTGAATGGATTAATCTGCTTATCACTTACTCTGCCAATAGTGATTGATGATAGCGACCTTTTATGTTTTTTTGCGGTTGTGGATTCTGTTACAGTTTTGTCCTTGAGCTGTTTGATGTCAGTAGGATAAAAGCCCTTGTCGCGTATAGCCTCAATTGCCTCTTCAGATGATAACGCTTCTACCTTATCTTTTATAGTAGCGCCTTTATTGTCAACAGCCTGGAATTTAAATATTGGCATAGTAAAGCATTAACCTGTTAAAGTTACAAAGTGCCTGAAGTTTGAAACGAGCTGATGTAGAGGTGAAAAGCAATTTTAATTTTTGACTTCAGGCACTTATTTAATTTATACTTGTTTCTCTTGCTACCTCTTCCAGGGTAGTTAGCCCCTTGTATGCGGCGCTCAGCCCACTTTCTAATAATGTACGCATGCCGTTTTTTCTGGCTATTTCTCTTATCGTTTCAGTAGAGGATTGTTTAATGATGTGCGAGCACATTTCCTCATTTACCGACATTATCTCAAGGATTGACATTCTGCCTTTGTAGCCCGTACGGTTGCAACTACTACAACCTGTTCCAATGTAGAACTGCTTGTTCCGTAAATCGTGATCATGTAATTTAAGTTCGTGAAGAATAGCATTGTCCGGAGTGTATTCTTTTTTGCAATCCCGGCATATTTTTTTTACTAATCTCTGACTGATTACGGCTTCCAGTGCAGCTGTCATTAAGTATGGTTGGAGCCCCATATTAATTAATCTTGTTATTGTTGACGGGGCATCATTTGTATGTAACGTGCTTAATACCAGATGGCCGGTCAGAGATGCCTGCACAGCTATTTCCAATGTTTCCAGATCTCTGATTTCTCCTATCAGGATTATATCGGGATCTTGCCTTAATATGGATCTCAAACAATTTGAGAATGTTACGTCAATCTCAGGATTAATTTGAATCTGCATAATGCCGTCAATGTCATACTCGACAGGATCTTCAGTCGTAATAATTTTCAAGCCGGCGACATTAACATGGTTGAGGCACGCATATAAAGTTGTTGTCTTTCCTGAGCCTGTAGGTCCGGTAACCAGGATAATTCCGTTAGGCTTATGCATCAGTTGCTTAACCGTCTTCAGATTGTCAGGCATCATACCCAACCTGACCAGATCAAGTGAAACGGAACTCTTGTCAAGTATCCTCATGACTACGCTTTCTCCATGATTAGTAGGTAAAGTTGAGATGCGTATGTCAACAGAGTGTCCTCTTATAGCCAGGAAGATGCGGCCATCTTGCGGTAACCTCCTTTCTGCAATATCCATGTGTGCCATAACTTTGATTCTTGAGATAATGCCGTTTGCAAAAAGCACCGGCACCGGCACCTTTTCACGTAGTACTCCATCAATTCTGTAACGAACCCTGAATTCATTTTCGAATACTTCAAAATGTATATCGCTCGCCTTGACTACGATCGCTTGTAAAAGTATCAAATTGACAAAACTTTTTATTGGCGTTTCATTGGACATCTCCTTCAAATGCTCTATTTCTATGATTTCTCTACTCTCGGAGTCATTTGTTGCGGATAAATCATGCTGGAATTTGTCCAGGATTTCTTCGACAGATTCATGTCCGCCCGTATAATATTTGTCTATGGCGTTTGCTACATCTTCTCTCTCGACTAAGACTGGCTTCACGGTATATTTTATAAGAAACCGGAGATCATCAATCTGCTGTATATCCAGTGGGTCCTGTTGCGCTACGGTAATAGTAGATTCATTAAAGGCGATCGGGATGATCCTATAAAGCTGGGCAATAGAATGTGGGATTTTATCCAGAACGTCCTGATTGAACTCTACGTTTTCGAGGTCGATAATCTCCATTCCAAGATAATCACTCAGTACCTCAGTAATCCTGTTGCCAGTTGTATATTCAAGATCTACCAACACGTCTCCCAATGCCTTGCCATTAATTTTCTGTATTTCAAGAGCATCCTTTATCTGATCTTTACTTACCAGTTTTTTCTCTAATAATATCTGCCCGAATAATTTTTTCTTATCTTCTTTTGTTGTCATGTTATTTTATTTCTGAATTTAGGTAACATTAACATCTTTATCTTCAGTGCATTAAAATGAAGTTTAAATGGAATCCAACGAAGTGATCCTTATCACTTCATCCAGTGTTGTGATTTGCGCACGTGCTAATCTCAGTCCATCTTCGGCTAATGTAGTCATTCCATTAGCATGCGCAATCTTCCTCAGTTCGTTCGTCGGCATATTATTAAATATTGCGTTTCTTAATTCCGAATTCATGCTCATGAATTCAAAGATAGGCTTTCTGCCGCGATAGCCGGTTTTATTACAATACTCACATCCTGCACCATGATAAAACTCCGTATTTTCAAGATTAATACTATCTATATTCAGTGCCTCTAAAACATCCTTTTCGATTTTGTATGGGACCTTGCATTTTGGACATATTACTCTAATCAGACGTTGAGCCAGAACGGCCTGAATTGATGATGATATCAGAAATGGCTTGATACCCATGTCGACGAGTCTTGTTATGGCTGAAGGTGCGTCATTAGTATGAAGAGTGCTCATGACCAGGTGCCCGGTTAATGCGGATGTAACAGCTATTTCCGCCGTTTCTACATCGCGGATCTCTCCTACGACAATTATATTAGGATCCTGTCGAAGTACGGCGCGGAGTATACCTGGAAATGTCAATCCAATCTTCTCGTTTACCTGGCATTGGTTAATTCCTGATAGATTATATTCTATCGGATCTTCTACGGTAATGATCTTTTTTTCTGAGCGATCAACTTCATTTAAGGATGCATAAAGAGTTGTAGATTTACCACTGCCGGTAGGGCCCGTAATCAGAAATATGCCGTTCGGTTTCTTTAATATGCTCTTAAAATTGTTATAATCATGATCAGAAAACCCCATATTCCTTAGTTGTATAAGCACCGTAGATTTTTCCAATATTCTCATTACAATACTTTCACCGCAGGTGGTCGGTATTGTGCTTACTCTGATATCTATCGGTTTTTCGCCAACTTCCGAGCTTATGCGTCCGTCCTGTGGCTTTCTTTTTTCTGTAATATCAATCTTGGAGAGTATCTTTATTCTGGAAATAAGCGCCTCATGTATACGTTTTGTAATTGAATGCACTTCCTGACATACACCATCAATTCTGTATCTTATGCGGGTTTTGTCTGGAAATGGCTCGATGTGGATGTCACTGACCCGCGTCTTAACGGCTTCATCAATTATAAAGGTAACAAACTTGACAATTGGCGCTTCCGCTTCTTCCTCAGCACCAAATGTGTAGTCCAAAGAGTTGTCAACACCGGCAATTATTGACTTAAATCCGTCCAGATACCCATCAAAGGACACCGCCCTTTCCTTGTCATAATATTTCTTTATAGCGTGTTCAATGTTATTCTTCGTTGACAATACGGCTTCAACATTAATATTCAATGTGAAGTGCAGGTCTTCCAGTGTACTGATGTCGAGCGGGTCACTTATGGCAACGACAAGTAATCCATCGTGTTTTGTTACAGGTATAATATTATGTTTTTTTGCGATGCTTTTTGGGACGACGCTTATCACATCTTCCGGGATAGAAACCGCCATAGGATTGATGACTTGAAAGTCAAATTGTTCTGCCAGGCTGCTTGTTATATCTTCATGGTCAGCAAAACCCATCTCAGTTAATGCTTCTCCCAGCCGAATTGATTGCCTCTTCTGGTGTGCCAGGGCTTTGTTTAGCTGATCTTCAGAGATGATTCCCTTCTCTTTCAGCATTTTACCCAGAGATGTATATGAAGTTTTCATTTAATTACATGAGAAAATCAATAATCTTGAAACAATAATATTTGTCAGGCATTTTGGCTGGCAACGGCTAGATTTATGCATAAGGGTTTAAAAACCGGGCCACATCTCTTGCTGCAACGCTACGTCACACTGTTAACGTTTCTACCTCTTTCTCCTTGTAGGTTTTTTCTTCATCGCTTCCAGATCCCTCATGGAAAGTGTCAGTATTGTGGGTGTAACATACGCTGTCGAGATGAGAAGCTTTTTCAAAAAGTCCCTCCGTTTTTTGTCAAACCCCTTTAATAATTCGTCCTGGTCAGTCGAATTTAATTGGGCATCTTTGTCAGAGTTGTTAAAAGATTCTTTTGGTTTTTTCATCTTTTTTCTCCCTTCTTTTTTAATTCGTGAAACTGTCTCAATTCCTTTTCCATATCCGCCTTGCTAATGGCTCCGTATAGGATCAGTATATCCCCAAGCAGATTACGTTTTTCCTTTTGCAATACGAGAAGTCTGTCAATATTTTCTTTGCTTATAAATCCCAATTCAATTGCGATCTCTCCAAAGAGGCCACCCCTCTCCCTCTGATTATCCAGGATTGTACTCAATTGTTTATTGTTCAGGAAATTTTCTCTTACAGCAAGTACACCAAGAGTTATGTGCTTTTCCCCTTGAAACTTTAGAGCGTCTTCCAGTTCGCTTTCATCAATCCTGTCTTTCTTGATTAAATACTCACCGAATCTCATTTTTGACTCCTCGCTCTGACATATATTATGCTTGTATCTCGAAATCTGCAAATGGCACTAGGCTTAATCTATCTCATGAAAATATAATATTCAAGTAAAATAGCTTAATTCTCGTTGTTATTGTTGCTACTATTTCTACTACTATCGTCGTCAGTTCCCGCTAAAGGCTTGCCATGGTGCGCCTGGTTTTGGGATGGATGATCGTGCATGTGCCTGTCACCATTTGCATGCGTATGATAGTGTGAATGCATTGGCACGTTTCCCGTAGACATCCTATGTCAAGCTGTTTCATAAAAAAATAGTATTTTTTTATTTGTTCTTTGAAAAAAACAACTACAAAGCCAAAGCTATAGCCCAAGGAAC
>JANLHC010000143.1 GCA_024654465.1 Candidatus Scalindua sp. | reverse complement strand
AGATTTTTGGGGAGTACAACTCCAAATGTGCTTCCCACACCCAAGTCACTTTTCACCTCTATTCTCCCTTTATGAAGTTCAACAATAGCCTTACTGATATTAAGACCTAAACCGGAACCTCCTGCCTCTCCGGACCGTGAGGTGTCTACACGGAAACAACGGTCAAAAATCTTTTCAAGATTGTATTCAGCAATGCCGACTCCCGTATCCGTTATGCTGACAACAACGTCATCGTTCCTATCCTCCAGAGAAATGTATACGCGACCACCGGGTGGAGTATATTTGATGGCGTTATCCAATAGATTTGAAAACACACGCCGCAGCATAGTCTCATCTCCGTTGATTTGAACATTTGGAATTTCATTAATTGGTGATAGTATATTTTTTGAATCCGATACCGGCCTGAAAGTTTTCTGGAGATCCTTCAGCATATTGCCCAGCTTGAATGGTTTCAGATGTAAGATATTTTGACCTGAATCTGACCTTGAGAGTTCGAGTAAATCACTGATTATCTTGACCATTCTTTCTAACACAATTAAATTATGTTCGAGCAAATCACGGTACTCTCCCGCTGTCCTTTGCCTTGACAGCATGACTTCAGTTCCTGTTTTGAGAGCAGCAACCGGTGTCCTGAGTTCGTGAGAAACATCCGATGTAAACTGAACAATCCTTGAGAAAGAGTTTTCAATCCTTTCCAACATCATATTTATGGTATTTGCCAGTTCATCCAGTTCATCTCCCGTGTGAGAATAAAAAATCCTTCTTTTCAAGTCTGATCCGGTTATTTGTCGTGCGGTTTCAGTCATTTTTGCTATTGGAGACAAACTCTTCCTGGAAAAGAACCAACCACCGACAATACTCAATATAACGAGAAACGGCGTTAACATTAAAAAATTTTCTTCCATGTTTTCTACTGTTTTATATGAGAGTTTCATATAAATAGCCACCTGAAGAATGTACTTACAAGAATTATCGATCTTTACAGATCTTGTTATCAAGCGGTATGGAGAGCTGCTACCTTTCACCCATATCTTTTTCAATGTGTATTCTCCTTTTAATTCTCCTTTTACCGTTTTTGCAATTTCATCATCAGAAAGCTTCAGGTCCGGAGCAATGAAACTCTCTGAACCAATGAAAGAACGTTGTTCTGTGTCATACAATCTTACTGATGTTCTAAGGTATTTCATAGCGACGGTCTTTCTCGTTATCAATCTTTGTAAATCATTTATGGTGTAATTGTTGTCTTGAATTCTTTGCAGGATTTCTTCGCTTTCATCAAATAATATGTGATCAGTTTCCTTATTAAGTGTATGTCTTAATCTGAAATACAAAAAAGAACCTAAAACAATCAGCATTAATAGGACTGACAGTGAATACCATAAAGTAATCTTGAAACCAATAGTCTTTAAGAACCTGACCCTACTCTTCGATAACATATCCGGCACCCCTTTTTGTGTGTATGAGTTTTATATCAAAGTCCCTATCAATTTTACTTCTCAATTTGGCTATATGGACATCCACTACATTACTGAAGCTCTCAAAATTTGAGTCCCACACACGCTCTGAAATCATCGTCCGGGTAACTACCTGACCTGCATTGCTCATCAAATATTCCAGGAGGGAAAATTCAATCGGAGACAGCTCAATTTTTTTCTTTCCCCTGAATACCTTTCTGGTCATTGGATCAAGGGTCAGATCAGCCACTGTTAATTCCGATGTTGTCTTGTGGCTACCCCTTCGCAGACAGACACGAATACGGGCCAACAACTCATGAAATGAAAAAGGTTTGATGATATAGTCATCAGCCCCGATATTTAACCCATCAACCTTGTCTGCAACTGAATCCTTCGCTGTCAGGAAGATAACCGGCGTTTTGATACCTGCACTTCTAACGTCTTTAAGTATCGACAATCCGTCGTACTCAGGTAACATAATATCCAATATTATGAGATCATACGTTTCATGAGTCGCCAGGTGAAGGCCGTCCGTACCATTAAGTGCAATGTCCACTACGTAAGAACTCTCTTCCAGCCCCTTTTTGAGGTATTTTGTCAACTTCTCTTCATCTTCAGCAATCAGAATTCTCATATTTATATAAATGGCTCAAACAAAGTTATATTTTGCTTTAAAAAGTAACAAATCTGCTCTAATACCAAACGGATAGCTAACTGTTTTGTATTATCAAGTAACGGAACTAGTAATGTTTTATATATAAACAAACATTAAGACAAGATGAATGAAAGATTAAAAAATGTTAATGAAGTGATTTTGTAGTTGCTTTGCTTTGTTCATTTTTCTGAAGACCTAAAACTTCGATACATGTCTGTACCACTTTCTCCGGTGTTATCATGGTCATACAACGGCGATCTGTAGGACACGTCTTAAGCTGGCATGGTGAACATTCGATATCTTCTCTTATGACCTTACCTGTCTCATATCCTGATTCCGTATACCCGGGATTGTTAGGACCCATCAGTACGACAACCGGTCGATTCAGGGCTACCGCATAATGCCTTGGCCCTGAGTCCAATGCTATTAAAAGCATACATCTTTCGACTATCACCTTAAAGACATCCAGTGAGATTGAGGCTCGTGAAAGGTTGATCAGGCCTGACTTGGAATGTTTCTCAATCTCGTCAGCAAGCCCGGTTTCTCCAGGCCCGGAAGTAAGGAGGACATTACAGTCAATAACTCCTTTTAACAAATCAGCTGTCCTTGCAAATCCCTCAGCCGTCCAGAGTTTCGACGAACCGTAAGATGCGCCGGGATTCATCAGTATGTAGGGCTTCTTATCGATATTGTATTTCTTTAATAACTCTCGTGCCTTCTCTTCGCATTCTCCGGAAATAAACAGTTCCGGTTTGCCGGATGTTATCCTGCATCCAAGTTGAGAACATAATTTTAAATAATAATCACCCATATAGGTTGGCAGGAATTTTCCATTTTCACTTAGCCTCTCTATGCTATCAGTCAATAAGAGAGAACGCGCGTCGCGACTGTATCCTATGCGTCTTCTTACTCCACCTAACCATACCATAAGAGCGGAACTGAACGAATTTGGAAATAGGAAGGCCAAATCGAACCTTTCACGTCTTAGTTTACGTATTAATCCTACATATTCCTTAGTATTACCACTGCAAACCTTCCCTGGAAAAACAAATCCATTTTTACTCTTTCCTGCCTTAGGCTCCAGTTCGATAACCTCATCAAACCATGGAGAGCCATCAATTATTCCTCTTAAATTTTTTTTAATCAGTAACGTTATGTGCGAATCGGCAAAGTTCGTCCTGATACACCTGAATGCGGGAGTCGCCATCACAACATCACCGACCCAATTGGGTGCTCTAACCAGAATCTTTTTTGATCTAATTATCTGTTCCATTTTGAATTAATTGTCGAAATATATTCAGCATCCTTGGCGCGTTTGCTTTAAGTGAATAATGTCCAATAACTCTCTCTCGCCCTGCCATCCCCATTTTTCTTCGAAGCTCATGGTCATTTATCAGGATTTCAAGCTTTTCTATCCATTCCTCCTGAGTATCTGCCCAGAAGCCATGTACACCGTCCTCAACTATTTCCCTGTTGATTCCTGCGGGACTGCAGACTACCGGAACTCCTACAGCAAGACACTGTAATATCTTCAAACCGCATTTCCCATGCGACCAGGGATCGTCCATGAGCGGCATCAGGCCGATATCAAAACTTTGAATGTCTGCAACTTCATCCTTCTCATTCCATTGCTTTTTATCCACAACCATATTTTCACAATCGAAAAACGTGTCACATATAATCTTTAGTCTTAATTTATCATTACTTTCGCCAAGAGTTTCAAATATGGGTTTCATCTTTTTCAGATAATGAATACTTCCATGGGCACCAATCCAGCCCAGGGTAATGTTATCATTATTCTCCGAATATTTCTTTTGCGGATAAAAAGAGATATCTATGGGTGATGGTATAATTGTCACATTGTGAGTGTACGGTGTAGTATTTTTCTGTAAAAAACCATTTCCCGCTATTACGTGATCAGAGGCATTGACCATATTTTTGAACATTTTAACCCGTGTTTTTGATTCATGTTTAACATATTTTGAATTACGGAACATGACTGAGTCATCGAAATCGTAAACAATTTTTTTCGCATTTTTCCTGATGAGCTTAAGCCAGAGAACGGGGAATCTTTTTCGCTGTATAAACAGAATATCATATTGTTTTACACTCTTGAATACTTTCAGCTTAGCAAAGAAACCTTTCGGAAAAGGCAGGACTGATGCCTGGATTCCTTGCTCCTTGAGATATGGCAAATATTGGAGCACCCTGTATCTGCTTGCCGCCACGTCGAGGCCTTGAACTAAAAATAGTATCTTCAT
>JANLHC010000142.1 GCA_024654465.1 Candidatus Scalindua sp. | reverse complement strand
GCTTATAATGTCTACCGTTACAATGAAGACTGGTCGGTGCTTGCCCACAAAGAGCAACTGAAATCAACTGATTTTTTTGATCCCGTTAAATATATTCCTTTAAACCAAAGTGGCTCGATCTGGCTAAGTTTTGGCTTTGAGGAACGGTTTCGTGTGGAAAAATGGAGCGACTTCCAATTTGACCCCCCGAGGACAAAAAATAATGATGATGCCTTTGTTCTCAATCGTGTTCGTACGAATGCCGATTTACACATGGGACCCTATTTGCGCCTGTATACAGAATTAAAAAGTGCAGACGTAGGCGCCCAAAGCTTACCAAGGAGTAGGCGTAAGCAAGACAAAGATACGATTGATCTACAGAATCTCTTTGCGGATTTTACTTTACCATTAGGGAAGGTTTTAGGCGGGGACAATCACCTTGTCCTGCGTGTCGGTCGTCAGGAAATGGCGCGTGGCAGTATGCGGTTTATTGGCAACAGAAATTTCGCTAATGTTCGTCAAACTTTTGATGGGATTAACGCTATGCTGTATGCGGGTAACTGGAAGATTTCAACCTTCGGGCTTCGTGTTGTCAGGGACTTGTCAACCGGTGAAGTCAAACCTGATTCTTTCAATAATTTTGACTTACCCGGTAATAATTCGGGATTCTTTGGAATTTATGGAGAGGGCTTCGTTCCCTCCCTGCTAAGTAAGGCGATTGGTTTCGGCCCCATTGGCCTTGATCTGTATGGACTGAGACGGGATGATGATCTGACTTATAACGGAACCGGCGGGAAATCGGACCGGTATGCCGTTGGCGGACGCCTTCATGGCAAGTTTCCCATAGCTGCGTTTGGTTATGAGATGGAGGGGGCTTATGAGTTTGGTAATATAAACCGACCTGGCCAGGACGCGAACATCAATGCCAGTATGTTTACTGCCGCATTGGACTATCAACCGACACAGCGAACTCCTCTTGCGTTTGGTCAGGTTGACCTTAAAATGGTTCAGCTTGGTTTTGACTATGCGAGCGGTGATAACAACCCGGGAGGTAATGTTCAGACCTTTGACCCTATGTTTCAAACACGTCATAAATTTCTTGGATTCATGGATTTCATTGGTCGCTCCAATATTATGGACCTGCGCCCCCGCATTGATTTTAGCATTGGAAAACGCACGACTTTCCGCTTTGATCAACATGCATTTTGGCGTAGCGAAAAACAGGATGCGCTCTATAGTGTATCAGGCGGCGTGATTGCCCCTGGAGGGCCAGGAAGCGACAGGTACGTGGGCACGGAAACAGATCTGACTCTAAAGCATCATCTTAATCGCCATACTGACATCCAGACAGGATATAGCCACTTCTTTACAGGTGGTTTCCTGGACAATGCCGGACTTAGCGAGGATGCCGATTGGTTTAACTTGATGATGACTTACACTTTTTAGCATATTAAAGGGAGATTTGTTTTCAACATTTGAAAATTATAAAAGAACAGGAACTATTGTAGGAATAAAATTTGTACTGTACATAGACAAAAAAACCTACGTGCAAACCGTCAAGGTTATTGAGTGAATAATACCTGCGGACGCGATTGAGTTAGCTTTAATGATAGATGATGGCTCCTATTGAAATCCTTGCTACTTCAATAGGATTTTTTTGGTAAAATTTGTGTCTGAAATTTACAGAATATACTTGATTAATTGCTCAATACTATTACCATGTAGAGCGTAAATGTGCGCTTCCCCTCGGAAGGATTCCAGCACTAACTCCAGGTGTTCCCACGAACGTGAGAGTGACCCATGCGTTACATAGCAATGATTTCTAATGGTTTTATTGAGTAATTACTTCGACCTTATTATTTTAGATCGGTGAAAGGAAAAGGTAAAATTATGTCAGGATCAAATACTGAATTACAGGTCCCGAAAACAGGATTTGCAGGGCTAAAACAAAACCTCCAGAAAGATCTTATTTCCGGATTCCTGGTTTTCCTGATAGCGCTTCCGTTATGCCTTGGAATCGCCCTTGCCTGCGGATACCCCGCGATTTCGGGTATATTTACGGCAATTATCGGAGCAATACTTACGACCTTTATCAGCGACTCCGCATTGACAATCAAAGGTCCGGCTGCCGGGCTCATCGTAATCGCCATTGGCGCGATAACGGAATTTGGTTTTACCGCCGGCCAAAACCACGCGTCTGATCTACATGCCTACCAGCTTGTTCTGGGAATCGGTGTTGCTGCGGGTTGTATCCAGATCCTGTTTGGTCTGTTCCGTGTAGGATCTCTGGGTGATTTCTTCCCCCTGTCAGTGGTACACGGAATGCTGGCCGCTATAGGCATAATCATCATGCTCAAACAATTTCCTATCGCGATGGGAGGTCATGCCGAGGGCGGACCTTTTGAACTGATCCTGTCAATTCCCGCAAAGATAATACATATGAACCCTTGTATCGCTGCAATTGGCGTCGGCAGCCTGGCAATTATGTTCGGAGTTCCTCTGATCAAGAACAAATACGTCAAGATGATACCTAAACCCATGTTTGTGCTGATGTTTGCCGTGCCGTTAGGGATCTATTTCGGCATATCTCACGAACACGCTTATCATTTTGAAGGACGTGAATACATGGTCGGAGACGAGTATCTGGTAAACGTTCCGGGCAATATGTTCAAGGCAATGACTCACCCTGACTTTTCATCATTAATGACATTCTCCGGGTGGAAGTGGGTAATCATGTTCGCCCTGATCGGCAGCCTGGAATCCCTGCTCAGTGCCAAGGCGATTGACATCATAGACCCCTGGAAACGCAAGACCAATCTCAACCGTGACCTGCTTGCCGTCGGGATCGGGAATACCGTCAGCGCGTTTGTCGGAGGTCTGCCTATGATTTCGGAGATTGTTCGCAGTAAGGCAAATATTGACAATGGGGCGCGGACCCGTTTTGCCGATTTATATCACGGGTTGTTTCTGCTTATTTTCGTAGGATCTGTGCCGTTTTTATTACATCATATCCCACTGGCGGCCCTGGCGGCAATGCTCGTATACACAGGCTTTCAATTAACGGCGCCCCGGGAGTATCTACACGTTTACCGGATAGGAAGAGAGCAGTTAATCATGTTTGTGGTTACCATAGTGGCCGTACTGGCAACGGACCTGATAATCGGCATTGCTGTCGGAATAGGAACAAAATTTCTGATACATTATATTAATGGAGCGCCGATACGCTCTTTTTTCAAACCGTATCTTGGCATCGTTGAAATTGATAATGATACATGCACTATCAGGGCTGCGCATGCGATTATCTTCAGTAACTGGATCCCGTTTAAGAAACAGATAGAAAAAGTTGGATTGAATCAAAATAGAAACGTGGTAGTTGATTTAACAGATACAACAATAGTAGATCACAGCGTAATGGAAAAGCTTCACGAAATGGAAGAAGAATTCAGACAGAATAATATCAAGCTGGAAGTAATTGGGTTAGACGAGCACAAACCGCTGTCTGCTCACCCACTTTCTACTCACAGGCGGGGTTTTGAGCAGATGAGACGCATCATTGTTTTTGTGGATTCAGGCCTTCAACACTTGCTTGAACATGAATTGAACTACCATGAGATACGAGACTTTACGTCCATTGCGTGTGGCGGCATATTAGGATCTTCAATAAGGGATCGATTGCGTATAGAAATCCTGGCCAAGCCGGATAAAGCCGAACATTTTATGGATGAACTTCGTAGCGAGATATTGCCGAGATTTGGAAAACAGTATGGAATAAGGGCATTCGTTGAAAATGTAGAGGCAATCATACCGGATTACAGTCAGGTAGGCGTTGCAGTGGCGTAGGCGTAAGCATTACTTTTTGTTAGTAGACAAGTTAAAGAATTCATAAAACATCCTTAATTTAATTGCTCATTGTAGACAAGTATCTTCCTTTCGGAAGGATGTCATCTGAGAGAAATCGAAACATTGAAATTCCTCATATCAAATCAATGAATGGAGAAATAGAGTTATGTCAGGATTAAATACTGAGTCGCAAGTTCCAAAAACAGGCATTGCCGGGTTAAAACAAAATTTCCAGAAAGATATTATTTCCGGATTCCTGGTTTTCTTGATAGCGCTACCATTATGCCTGGGGATCGCCGTGGCCTGCGGATACCCCGCGATTGCGGGCATTTTTACTGCGATAATTGGCGCTGTGCTTGCCACCTTTATCAGCAACTCTGAACTGACGATCAAAGGTCCGGCCGCGGGACTCATCGTAATTGCCATTGGCGCAATAACGGAATTTGGCTTTACCGGAGGTCAGGACCCTGCGGCAGACTTGCAGGCTTATAAACTTGCTTTAGGAGTGGGAGTTGCTGCCGGCTGTATCCAGATTTTGTTTGGTTTATTTCGTATAGGATCTCTCGGTGATTTTTTCCCTCTGTCTGCAGTACACGGAATGCTGGCCGCAATCGGCATAATCATCATACTCAAACAGTTTCCCGTGGCAATGGGTGGACATGCCGAAGGTGAGCCTCTTATGCTGCTTGCCTCAATTCCTGATAAAATCATACATATGAATCCGTACATTGCGGCAATTGGCGCTGGCAGCCTGGCAATAATGTTTGGGATACCACTGATCAAGAACAAATACGTCAAGTTGGTTCCTTCCCCGATGGTGGTACTACTTATTGCTGTGCCATCGGGAATTTGTTTCGGCCTCACTCATGAGCAGACTTACATTTTCCGTGGCCACGAATATCACCTGGGCGGGGCTTTTCTGGTCAACGTTCCAAACAATATGTTCAGTGCAATTACCCATCCTGACTTTTCAGCCCTGAAAACAGCCGCAGGATGGAAATGGGTAATGATGTTTGCGCTTATAGGAAGCCTGGAATCACTGCTCAGCGCCAAGGCTATCGACATCATAGACCCCTGGAAACGCAAGACCAATCTTAATCGTGACCTGCTTGCAGTCGGAATCGGTAATACCATCTGCGCATTCGTCGGAGGTCTTCCCATGATTTCTGAGATTGTTCGAAGCAAGGCAAACATTGACAATGGGGCGCGAACTCGTTTTGCCGATTTATATCACGGGTTGTTTCTGCTTATTTTAGTGGGATCTGTGCCGTTTTTATTACATCATATCCCCCTCGCCGCCCTGGCTGCAATGCTCGTATACACCGGCTTTCAGTTGACTGCGCCGCGCGAATTTGCTCATGTTTACGGGATTGGAGCGGCACAATTAATAATCTTTGTCACTACGATAATAGCAGTGCTGGCGACAGACCTGCTTATAGGCATTGCTATAGGAATCGGTGTAAAGTTTTTGATCCATATCATTAACGACGTACCGGTAATGTCCCTGTTTAAGCCTTATCTGGACGCCGAAATTCGAGACAAAGATACGGTTGTCATAATAGCCAGACATTCTGCCGTCTTCAGTAACTGGATTCTTTTCAAGAGAAAAATAGAGCAACTTGGCCTTGTGCAAAATAAAAACTTGATCCTGGATATGTCAGAGACAAAGCTGGTCGATCACAGCGTCATGGAAAAGCTTCATGAAATGGAAAGAGAATTTGAACAAAATAATCTCAAGTTGGAGATAATAGGGATAGAAGAACATCAGAAGCTGTCTGAACATCCGGTCGGGAAAAACTTCATGAAATGTAAAGAGAATTTGAATAAAATAATTTCAAGTTGGAACGAATAGGATTAGAAGAATATCAGAAGTTGTCTGAACATCCGTTCGAGACGCGTAAGAAGGGTTAACGATGACAAGCGCATCACTATAATTGCAGATCAACCCTTCAGTCGCAACTTGAAGATTAGAAAAGGTATAGAATGTTTAACTACTCAAAATCATCAATTATTTATTGTATACATATAGAAAAATGACAAGTATGTACATCTACTATTTCGGACTTCTTCTCTTTATTGCAGGGGCAATTATACCTTTGATATACCCGCAGAAGATGAAGAGATTTGCATATATATTTCCCACCGTGGGAGCTTGTGCCTTTGCCGCGTTTGGAATGTATTTGCTGTTTGACCATCCCTTAGATATTTCTGCGGTCTCAATTACGCCACTTCTTGGATTTGTATTTCGCGGAGATGCCATTTCAGGGTTTTTTATTTTACTGATATCCATCCTCACCTTTTCGGTATCAGTCTATTCTATGGGATACACGAAGAACATGGCCAACAAAGGCGTTATGGGTGTTCTTTTTAACACTTTTATTCTGAGTATGTATGCGGTTATCTTGTCAGGAAATGTGATTACTTTCCTTATATCATGGGAGACTATGTCCATTATCTCCTACCTCCTGGTAACCTTTGACAGGGAAGAGGAATCGGCAAGTGCGGGTCTTCTCTATGCCATAATGACCCATGTTGGAACTGCGTTTATACTCACCGCCTTTCTGCTACTGTACAAATATACCGGGCATATGGACTTTGCGGGCATAAAGGAAGCAACAAATGATATCCCTGCCGGAATAAAAACAATTGTGTTCGTCTTTGCCGTAATCGGTTTCGGAACCAAGGCCGGTATTGTACCACTGCACACATGGCTCCCTCGGGCACACCCTGCCGCCCCATCAAATATATCTTCTCTGATGTCTGGTGTCATGATCAAGACCGGCATTTATGGTATCTTGAGAATTGTGGTCGATATATTGGGAGTGGGCCCTGAATGGTGGGGTATTGCTATAATTGTGATTGGGGCCATGTCAGCGGTACTGGGTATCTTGTATGCCCTGACAGAGAATGATATGAAACGGTTTCTAGCCTATTCCAGTATCGAAAATATCGGAATTATCCTGCTCGGTATCGGGGCTTCTATGGTACTGGCAAGTAACGGATTACACACGCTCTCTGCCATTGCCATGACGGCAGGACTTTATCATACATTGAATCATACTCTGTTTAAGGGGTTACTCTTTCTGGGTGCCGGTTCTGTAGTGCACGCAACACACTCAAAGAACATGGAGGAGATGGGAGGATTGATTAAGCTGATGCCGTACACGGCCTTCTTCTTTCTGATTGGTTCCGTTTCCATCTGTGCCCTCCCACTTTTCAATGGTTTTGTAAGTGAATGGCTTACGTTTCAGGCGCTACTCTTTGATTTTAAATCAGCGTCTGCCGTGGCAAAACTAATCGCTCCAATGAGCGGCGCGGCATTGGCATTTACCGGGGCGATGGCAATTGCCTGTTTCGTAAAGGTTTTTGGTATCTCATTTCTCGGTATGCCCAGGAGTCAACACGCTGAGAATGCGAAAGAAACATCAACATCTATGTTAGCCGGAATGGGATTCCTCTCCCTTTTTTGTCTGCTAACCGGCATATTTCCAGGACACACAATAAAACTTTTCTCTTCTTCTGTTTTCCTCCTTACAGGTGCTGACTATTCGTCATCAGGGATGGGCATCTTATCCATGCGAGAGATTTCATCAAGTATCTCGCCTCTGTCACTGTTTATCGTGATGATTTCCCTGTTTATTGCGGCAGTTTTCCTGGTCCGTATCTTCGGAGGAAAGAGAAAGATAACGTACGGCAATTCCTGGGACAGTGGGATACCGTCACTAACGTCAAGGATGCAGTACACGGCAACAGCATTTACGAATCCGATAAGAGTGACGTTTAAGAAGATATATCTTTCTAAGAGACATACAAAGGTCTCCTATGCCCTGAAACCTTATTTTGCAAAAGCAATTGAATACCGTGACGATATTACACCATTTTTTGAAAAATACATTTACCAACCGGTGACAGATTTTATTCACAGTCTCGCAGGTAAGGTGAAGCATCTCCAGTCAGGAGACCTCCACCTTTACCTTGGCTACATACTCGCGACACTTATACTGCTGCTCATTTTCTGGAGCTAAGATGGAAAACATACAATTTATCATCATAATATTTTTTTCCCCGTTAATTCAGGGGATTATAAAAAAACTTAAGGCGAACTTTCAGGGCAGAGTCGGCTCCAGTATATTTCAGCCGTATTACGATCTTATGAGGCTTTTTAAGAAAGAGATGGTCGTATCTCATGTTACATCATGGATATTCAGGGTTGCACCCTATATTGTTTTTGTCTCCACCACAATGGCTGCCATAATGGTACCGGTAATAACCACAAAATCAACTTACAGTATAACCGGTGACATTATCGTACTTATTTACGTCTTTGCCATTGGGAAGTTCTTCATGGCACTGGCAGCGCTTGATGCGGGGACGGCATTTGGAGGTGAGGGAAGTAGCAGGGAGATGATGGTTTCAATACTGGTTGAACCGATGATCATGCTTTGCATTTTTACCACGGCAATCGCAGCCGGTTCGACAAATCTGGCAGTAATCGCGGAACAACATAATACTATTCTTACACCATCGCACATGTTAGCCTTCTTCGCGTTTATGATTGCAATCGTAGCGGATACCGGAAGGATTCCTGTGGATAATCCCGACACGCATCTTGAACTTACCATGATCCATGAAGGAATGCTCCTTGAGTATTCCGGCAGATACCTCGCCCTAATGGAGTGGGCGCACTATATGAAACAGATGCTTCTGTTCACTATTGTAGTTGACATGTTTTTCCCTTTAGGGATTGCGTATAACGGAGGAATGTCAGAAATTGCCGTATCATTTGCCGCATATGGTATTAAGATGATTTTTCTGGCATGCGTAATGTCGATAGTGGAATCAACAAGGGCAAAGTTGAGGGTTTTCGAACTTCCTTCACTCCTTGGGGGTTCCTTCGCCCTTGCAGTTCTGTCACTCTTAACCCTTATAATGATAGGCAGGTAGGAATATTGGAAAAGTCTTTTGATTTGTCTCTGGTAAATGATTTTATTTCTGTCGGGATACTCCTCACGGCTATTGCGCTCAATACCCTTGAGCGCCTTGAATCCTGCGTAAAGGCATATACCTATAATTCATGGCTGCTTTTCTTGTTGATCCTCGTTCCGGCAGTAACAACAAACAATCCGCATCTCTATGTAGCCGCCTCTCTTACGTTGGCAACAAAGGGCATTGTAATACCCTTGTTCTTAAGGAAAATCGTTTACCAGCAGAAGCTGGTACATCAGGTACAACCATACATAAGCAACTTACTCTCTCTTACCCTGTCTGGTATTTTAATTACGATTGTATATGCCTCGTTGAGCAAAGGCATCTCTGTAACCGGTTTTTCAAATCATGCCTTGAAGATCTCTATTGCCGTTATCTTGATCGGATTATTAATTATGATAACCAGAAGAAAGGCGATAACTATGGTTGTAGGACTTTTATTTATGGAAAATGGACTGTTTCTTACGGGCTTTTCACTTACCTCCGGTATGCCGGTGATTATCGAACTCGGGATCCTGTTTGACGTGCTTATGTGCGTTATAATACTTGGTGTCTTTATCATACAGATCAGGCACAAATTCTATTCAGTTGATCTTGACAAATCAACAACAATACATGATCAATTAACTACATTGAAGGGATAAAGATGTCAGGTATACTATTATTACTTTTCATACCAATCATTACCGCAATACTCTGCTATAGCTCATACAATAGAAGAGAGATTGAATATATCAATCTGATCGGTGCCGCGATAATGGCTATCGTATCTATATTTGTCATATCGGCATCACTGTCAGCTCCCATATTTTTCTTTCTAGGAATGTTTTTTATTGACGCGCTTTCCGCATACATACTTTCCATAGTAATAATTGTTTCGGTTGCCGTGGCGATATATTCCGTAAATTACATGGGACGTGAATTTGAAAATAGATTGATAAATGTAAAGGAGATCAGGCACTTCTATGCGTTATTGCACCTGTTCATATTTACCATGCTGCTTGCGGTAGTTTCCAATAATATCGCCATTTTCTGGATGGCAATAGAGAGCACAACTATTGTCTCCTCCCTGCTTGTGGGGTTCGATAAAGACAAGGCGTCCGTGGAGGCGTCCTGGAAGTATATTATTCTCTGTACGGTAAGTCTGATATTTGGGCTGTTGGGCATATTTATCATATACTACGCATCCTCAACTGTTCTGGTTGGAGACGGTACACTGAACTGGACTGAGCTCAGGGAAATAGCACATGACATGCCTCCTGAAACCTTGAAACTGGCCTTTTTGTTTATTCTGGTAGGATACGGCGCAAAAGCCGGATTCGCACCTATACACAATTGGCTGCCTGACGCTTACAGCCAGGCGCCTACTCCTGTCAGCGCACTCCTTACCGGAGCGCTGAGTAAATGTGCATTTCTGGGGATCATACGATTCGCAATCCTTGGAAACGAGTGCTTAGGGGTCTCTTATTGCGGTAATCTTCTTATGTTGTTTGGGTTAGTGTCCATGGGTGTTGCAAGCGCGTTTATACTCGTACAACATAACTTTAAAAGGTTACTCGCATACAGCAGCATAGAGCACATCGGTATTATGGCAATCGGTATGGGGATAGGCGGGTTCTGGGGTATTTACGGTTCACTACTGCATATGCTTAACCACGCAATTGTAAAACCGCTGTTATTTTTTACGGTAGGCGAGGTGAAATCGAAATATCACACCACGTTAATAGACAAAGTGAAGGGAGCGATGTTCGTACTGCCGGTCACAAGTACCATTATGCTGCTGGCAGCACTGGCCATTACCGGGACCCCTCCATTTAGTATCTTCTTAAGCGAATTCACTATTTTAAAGGCAGCTGTTGATGCCGGGAACTGGGTAACATTCTCTCTCTTTATTATATTTGCTGCCATAATATTTGCCGGTTTTCTCCGCAATTTCGGAAGTATGGTATTTGGAAAACCAAATATAGATCATGATGGACAGGAGAAGAAGGAAATTGTAAAAAAGAGAAATAAAATGGGCCTTGGAATCATTGTCGTGATGGCCGTTATCATGCTTGTACTTGGTCTTCATATCCCGGGATTTCTCGATGAAATATTGAAGAGTTCTGTAAAAATTATAGCAGGAGAGTGATGTAATATGCCTGAAAATGAAGAGTATAAAGAAGTTGGAAAGAGTGAGTTCAGGAGTTACTGCATCGCACTCTGTCTCAGTAAAAAGGCCGTACTTCGCCTGATGTTTGCAACGGATGAAAGGGAAACGGATAATTGCTTTAAGATATACGCCGTATTTTCTGAGCAAGGCACGGATATATTCCACATCCCATTCTTTAAACTTCGGGAGGACGATCTGACATTCAGGAGCATAACTGACGGTATCCCCGCCGCCCATTGGTATGAGCGTGAGATAATGGATATGTTCGGACTCGTCCCGAAATATCATCCTGATCCGCGCAGGCTGGTATTCCACGACTCCTTCCCTGCCGATTCACATCCACTCAGAAAAGACTGGGAAATATCCGAGAAGGATTTAAAGGAATGGGGAGAAGGCATGGTGAGGAAAGTCCCTTACGACTTTTTAGAAGTTGAAGGTGAGGGTGTCTACGAAATACCTGTTGGACCGGTACACGCAGGGATAATAGAGCCCGGACATTTCAGGATCAGCGCAGTCGGTGAAACGATATTATATCTTGAGACTAGAATGTTCTACACACACAAGGGAATTGAAAAACATTTTGAGGGGATGAGTTTCCATGAGGGTGTGAAACTTGCCGAACGGGTGTCCGGAACTTCCACGTTTTCACACTCTACAGCCTACTGCATGGCGGTGGAACGGATGGCTGGTATTACGATAACGGAGAAAGCAAAGGCGATCAGGACATTCCTTCTTGAACTGGAACGGCTTTATAACCACATAGGAGATATAGGCTTCCTCTGCGCGGGAACCGGCCTTACCGTTGGAAACGCGACAGGGTCAAAAATTAAAGAGAGGCTTCTTCGGTTAAATGATCGACTGACAAAAAGTAGATTTTTGAGAGGCATAAATACGATTGGAGGCGTGACAAAAGATATCTTCTTACATGCGGACGATATATCGCTGACTATTGATACAGTAGCAAAGGAATACAAGGGGCTCATGAAACTTCTGCTGGGTTCGGTTTCGCATATTGAAAGATTGGAAAACGCCGGAATACTGTCTAAAAATAGAGCCCTGAAACTGGGTGTTACCGGTATTGCAGCAAAGGCATCAGGGATTGATGATGATATAAGAAGCTCGCATCCTCATCTTATTTATAATAAAATATTTGAACCTGCCACATTTACCAGGCAGGAAGGAGATGTCTTTGCGAGGATGATGGCAAGGGCGGAAGAGACTAAGTGCTCCATGCATATGATAAAAACTATTATCGAAGGGCAGCATGAGGGAGACTTGCAGGTAAAGGCAGACGACATACCTCCGAATTCTCATGCCCTTGGGTATACCGAAACCCCAAGAGGTTCTGTATTTTACTGGGTTAAGTCAGACGGGGAAGGAAGACCCCTGAGAGTGAAATTAAGGTCTCCGTCATTCTGCAACTGGCCTTCAGTGCCTTTTGCAATACAAGGGAATATTGTACCGGATCTTCCCTTGTGCAATAAGAGCTTCAACCTCTCTTATTCCGGTTGTAATATGTGAATAATATTTTTCACTGCAAAGAGCGCAAAGTTTTTAAGGCTTTTTTATTGTTTTTTAATATAACATTTAACACAGTGAATCGTAGGTGGCAAAGAGTTTTAAGTAATTTACATGACCTTCTGAAAGGAAAGTTTATTCTCATTTTATCTTTGCGGACTTTGCGTCTCTGCGGTGAGTTTTTTTAGTTGTCATACTATGCTCTTTGTGTGAGGATTAGTAATTTAAAAGGAATATATCGATGTGGTTAAAAATTTTAAAGAATTTGATAAGCAGGAAAGAGGCAATCAGGTTTTATAAGTCTAAAACACAAACGTTAAAGACTCTGACGGATGAAAATCCGGGCAGTCAGATTGATGTTGAGAGGTCTGCTGACCAGGCGCCCTCTCATGAAGAGCAAAATACACTCTTTTCAGGGAAAGAAAAGATGAACAGGGTTTTCGGCAAGTCTCTAAAAATAAGACAGGTAGACTCGGGTTCCTGTAACGCCTGCGAATGGGAATGTACGGCGCTTACAAACCCTATTTATGATATCCAGAGATTTGGTATAGACTTTGTCGCCTCTCCAAGGCATGCGGATGTACTGTTGGTCACCGGACCTGTATCACGCCAGATGGAGCTTGCGTTGAAGAAAACACACCTCGCAATGCCGAGACCCAAGATTGTTATTGCATGCGGAGATTGCGCTATTGACGGGGGGATTTTCAGAGGCAGCTATGCTGTTAAAGACGGTGTCAGTAATGCAATACCGGTTAATTTCCAAATTCCCGGATGCCCTCCATCTCCTACCGTAATAACCGAAAAATTATTGAAATTGATGGAAAGGATTTAATGTATATGTAAATACAGACTTATGCCCCTCTCTGCCAGACAGTTGTGTATGCACAGTGATTATACATATTAAATTAAGAATACTCCCCTAACTGTCAGACGGGAGCAAATGATGGTTTCGACTTTTAGTCAGAGGTGGATCATACATGTATTTAATCGTATTTCAACTCTTATTTGTGCTGACTTTTGGTATATTTATTCTATCCAAAAGGCACATGTCGTACTTCGGGCTATTCATACAACTCGGATTAGCCGGCATAACAAGTTATTGGTCCGTTGACGTCCTGATTCATGGAACGGTCTTTGAACGCGAACTTCTGATCAGTTTCTGGGGAAACCCATTAGAGATCAAAGTGGACAGTCTGAGTGCGTTCTTTATCCTTGTGCTGAATTTCACATTGCTGACGGGGACAATGTATTCAGCAGGATATCTAAAACCATACATCAACGAAAAGAACCGCGCTGAGTTCGGGCTTCACTATTTCAGTCTTGTCTGGCTGCACATATCCATGTTGCTAGTGTGCATGCTGCGTGACGGACTCGCTTTTCTGGTGGTATGGGAACTGATGGCTGTGTCCTCGTTTTTCCTCGTTATCTTTGAATCTGAAAAGGAAGAGACTGTCAAAGCCGGTATTTATTATCTGCTGGAGATGCATGTTGGTCTGGTATTGATAATGGCAGGCTTTATTTACGCTTTTGTGCAGACAGGTGCTGTCTTCTCATTTGACGGGTTGACTGTCTACTTTGCAAGATTCCACCCTTTCCCTCTTTTCCTCCTCTTCTTCATGGGATTTGGAATCAAGGCCGGCTTTATCCCTTTTCATACATGGCTGCCCCATGCCCATCCGGCAGCACCGTCCCACATTTCAGGTATTATGAGTAGCGTGATGATAAAGATGGGTATTTACGGTATCCTCAGAGTACTCACCTATATCCACACGGATTTGTTGGCCATAGGCATTTTCATACTCATAATTTCCGCAATTTCGGGTCTACTCGGTGTCATGTATGCTATTATGCAACACGATCTGAAAAAGTTACTGGCCTATCACAGTATCGAAAACATCGGCATAATAGGGATTGGGATTGGAATTGGCTTGATCGGTGTTGCGAAGGATATCCCGGTCCTTGCGGCGCTCGGATTTACCGGGGGTATTCTTCATGTATTAAACCACTCACTGTTCAAATCACTGTTGTTTTATTCGGCCGGTTCGATATATATGAGGACACACACAAGACACATTGAACATTTGGGTGGACTGATAAAGAGAATGCCGGTAACTGCTCTGCTTTTTTTGCTGGGAGCGATGGCAATCTGTGGGCTACCTCCATTCAATGGTTTTATCTCAGAGTTTTTAATCTATTTCGGTCTGTTTAAAGGATTACGAACCGCTGATTTCCAGACAGATCTTACTATCCTGGGCGCTATTATATGCCTTGCTCTGATTGGAGGCCTGGCCATTTTCTGCTTCACCAAGGTTTTCAGCATAGTTTTTTTAGGTACCGCAAGGTCCAGGTTATCTGAAAATGTAAAAGAGATCAGAGGCGGCATGATCTTCCCAAAAATTCTTGCAGGCATTATGATTGTAACTATTGGAATTTTTCCACTGTACTTCGTTAAGGCAGCAGGTAAGGTGGCTGGATTATATGTGGAAGATATTCCACTGATAATACAAAATGCACCGCCCCTTTCCAATGTGAGCCGCGCTTCCCTGGTGTTTATACTGCTAACGGCCTTTCTCTGGTTTCTCCGCAGGATGCAGCAAAAGAGAGTACAGATTGAACATGGACCGACCTGGGGATGCGGTTATTCGGGAGCGGACCCGGCAGTCCACCAATATACGGCCACCTCATTTGCTGAGAATTATCGGGAACTGGCCTCGCCCATTCTGAAGGTAGACAAACATTTTGAGTTGTTGAAAGAGGAGGAGATCTTTCCACGGCCAAGAAGCTTTAAAACAGAAACCGGTGACATGCTTGAGGAAAACCTGATCGAAAAGCCGATAAGAAGAATAATTTACTGGATGGAGAAAGCCGCAATGTTTCAAACCGGAAATTTGCAGCATTATATCATGTATGCTTTTCTCTTTGCGGGGTTGATATTTTTGTTGACCATATTTAAATTGATTTAACATAATGAATGGACTGGGATTTTTATTATCTATTGTTTCAAGCCTGCTATTTCCGGGAATTATTGCCGTTACCAAGGCAAAACTGAGCGGAAGAAAAGGACCCGGCATCTTTCAGCCTCTGTTTGACGCCGCGCGGTTATTTAGGAAAGGCAGTATTTACAGCGTCACCACCAGTATTATTTTTCAGATCGCGCCCGTAATATATTTTGCCTCTATCGTTGTCGCGTTGCTCTTTATGCCCTTTGGACAATATAAAGGGTTCTTATCTTTTGAGGTGGACTTTGTATTCTTTTCTTATCTGCTTGCCGTTGGTAAATTCGTGATGATAATAGGCGCTATGGATACAGGAAGCGGATTTGAAGGTATGGGTGCAAACAGAGAGGCGTTGTATTCCATGCTGGTGGAACCGGCTTTTTTTATATTGATGGGTTCACTTGCCCTGCTTACGAACCATACCTCCTTTTACAGCCTGTTCGTTCATATACATTTTGATTCTGTTTTGTCCTATCTGATTGCCTTGCTGGCCATTTACCTGTTTGTACAAATTGCGATGGTGGAAAACAGCCGTATTCCGATTGACGATCCGAAAACACATCTTGAACTTACCATGATACATGAAGTTATGGTGCTGGATAATAGCGGATTTGACATGTGCCTTATTCATCTGGCAACAGGATTGAAATTTGCTCTTTATGGAGGATTGATCGCCAACTTTATTTTTCCTGATACGTGGCCGTTATATACCCAGATAGCGGTGTTTCTCATGGTTAACCTTCTGTTCGTAATCGCAGTTGGCTTTCTGGAAGCGTTCAGGGCCAGGAATAAACTGGAAAAGAACCCGAAGTGGATATTAACGCTCTCATCGATTTCCATGGTGGTATTTCTCAGCGTGCTTGTAATAGTACATAAATATTTTTTAGAATAAATTTTCCTATGACGACTTTTTCGTTACTTTTACTGTTCGAATTGACTTTGATAATCCTGTCATTTACCGAAAGGGTAAAGCGGTTCTTGACCATGCTCATGATTCAGGGAGTCCTGCTCTTTGGAATTGCATACCTGCAGCTTCAACATATCAATGCTCTGTATCTTGCCTTTATTCTTTTGGAAACAATAATCATTAAAGGTTTGTTGGTGCCCCTATTCCTTAACCAAATGCGAAAAAGGAACAATTTCAACAGACTTGCCCATAGCAAGGTGTCGACTTTTATTACCGTGATGGCGATATCGGCTGCTATTGTCTTCGGGTTTCTGTTGAGCTCTAATATCCATGACGACAACCTGCAAACCAAATTTTTTGCCGCATCAATAGCCACCATAATAACCGGGATCTATTTTATGATCGTCCATCGGAACATTTTTACCCATATAATCGGATACCTGATAATGGAAAACGGTGTTTTCCTGTTTTCACTCGCGGTTGGGAGCGAAATGCCCATGCTGGTAAACACCGCTATCTTACTGGACATATTCGTTGGAGTCCTCGTGCTGGGAATATTTGCTAACCGTGTGGGTGACACGTTCAAGAATATGCATGTTGACGACCTTGCTCAATTAAAACACTAATAGGATTAAATAATGCTAATAGTTTATTTCTTATCAGCTTTTGCAATCAGTGGCACGCTCCTCTATTTGAGAAACAGGGCTTTGCAACTGTTTTTTAACGTATTGTTTCTTGCCGTGCAGACGGTTTTGACGGTCTACGCCTATTGCCATTTAAATGAAAATGATTCAATATATTTTGCGTTTGATTCTATCGGAGTTATCCTTTCCGGTGTTCTTACGTTGCTGGGTTATGCTACATTTTATCACAGTTATTTATATCTCGAAAGGCGTTCGGATACGAAACGGAATAAAAGTATTTACTACGCGGCATTGATTCTGCTCAGTGCGTCCATGAACGGCGCATATTTCTCGAAACATCTCGGAACATTCTGGATCTGTGTGGAGGCGACTACGCTGTGCGTATCGGCACTTATTTACCATGAGCGTACACCCATAGCGTTAGAGGCAACATGGAAATATGTTTTCATCTGTTCTGTCGGTATCTCCATTGCCCTTGTCGGCATATTATCCATTAGTGTTGCTGTTAGTAAAGAGGGATTGACCGATTTAGACTTAAACAGTATTGTTGCACACGCACAGGGGATGAATACCAAATGGATTAAGATCGCTTTTATTCTCGTACTGACCGGCTTTAGCGCCAAGATGAGCCTGTTTCCTCTTTATGCCGTGTGTGTTGATGCCAACACAGTCGCTCCGCCGCCAATCAACGCATTTATTTCCACTGCACTGAAGAATGTGGGTTTCCTGGGAATTTTCCGTATGTACACTATTATTGCTCAAACCGACGCGCTTCCCTGGGCAAACAATGTACTGATGATAACGGGCATTATTTCCATTGCCGTCTCTGCCGCTCAACTGCTCAGGGTTAACCACTTTAATCGTATGCTCGCTTTTTCCTGCACGGAACATATGGGCATTGTTGCTTTAGCCCTTTCAGCAGGAGGTATCGGATACTATGCCGCCGTCTTACATATCGTGCTTCACTCATTTGCCAAGGCAGGATTTTTCTACCAGATAGGTCAGGTTTACAGTATTTATAACAGCTATTTAATTAAAGAGTGCGGCAATTACATAAAGTTGAATCCTCTGGGAGCGATAGTAGTAATACTGGCATTTATCTGCGTTACCGCCATCCCCCCTTCCGGCCTTTTTGTATCTGAGTTTATGACGTTTAAATCATTGTTTGCAGGCGATCATTACTATATTGCCATTGCTGCCCTGTTCCTGCTTACCGTCATCATGTTCGTCATCGGAAAGGATCTTCTGCGCCTGCTTTACTACAATGGAGACGGATTTACAGCACCTCAATCAGTTAAAATAAATAGACTTGAAACCGTTTCACAATTTATTTTTTTCGGATTTATCATTTATCTTGGTGTAAACCCGCCGGAATTCTTTTCAGATTTAATAAGAGGGGCTACGGCGGTATTACCATAACGGTTATGAATAGAGATAGAGAAAATATCTTGAAAATAAAGAATGGACAGGCAATCAGCCTCTCTGAAATTTCGGTGCTTGAGTACCGGGAATTTTATGCTATGGTCTTGAAATTGATGGATGCAGAAGACGTCCACTGTGTCAATTATTACGCATATCCTGATAATAATAACCTGAAATTTATCTGCTTCCTGGCTGACGACCGTACGCAGTCTGTTTATCTGTTATCTCATATACTGCTTGCCGGGAAAGTGCCGGGGAAACTGGAATCTCTTACCAGTCGAGTTAATGCTTTACATATTTTTGAACGTGAAATATGGGAAAATTTCGGGGTTGAATTTGAAGGCCACCCATGGCTGAAACCGGTTAGATTTTCACATAACAGGTATCACAGGATCATAGCGATTAATGATTATCCTTTTTATAAGATAAAGGGTGAGGAGTTGCACGAAGTTGGCGTGGGACCTATCCATGCCGGTGTGATTGAACCGGGCCATTTTCGATTTACCTGTAACGGAGAAATGGTTTTACATCTTGAAATTCAGCTTGGCTGGCAGCACAGGGGAGTCGAACGTCTCTTCCTTGAGAAACCAAAACTGCTGCAAATGACCATACTGGCAGAAAGCATCGCCGGAGATACGACCATCGGCCACACACTTGCATTTGCACAGGTAATGGAGGGATTGGCCGGTATATCAGCAAATAGCCGTTTAGACGCGGAGCGTGCCGTAGCACTTGAACTTGAACGAATTGCGGTGCATACCGGAGACATAAGCGCCCTGTGTACCGATGTTGCTTATCAGTTGGGCGCAGCGGTCTTCGGCGCATTGAGAACGCCGATTATCAATTTTACACAGTCCTGGTGTGGTAATAGGTTTGGCAAAGGTTTGATACGCGCAGGAGGCAGCCATTATTCCTTAACTGATGTGCTTGTTCAACAGCTCAGAAAATTATTGGATGATTTTGAGTGGCGTTTTAAAGAGATGGCTGATAAGGCGTATTCGCTGCTAAGCGTAGAAAACAGGTTTGATAATATAGGTACGGTAACCAACAAACAGGCCAGGCTTATTGGAGCAGTCGGGATGGCGGCGAGGGCTTCCGGAGTGAAGCGGGATATCAGGCACAGTCATCCGTTCGCGGCATTCCGTGACATTTCCTATGTTCCGGTAATGCTTGAAAGAGGAGATGTGTACGCAAGGTATTTTCTACGCAGACGGGAAATAGAAGAGTCCATTAGTTACATAAGGAGAGTCCTTGATAGAGAGCAGTGTTTTTTCTCTGAAGCGACTCCGCCTGTACCAGAAACTAGTCTTAACCTTTTGCCATCATCAATAACCGTCTCTATGGTCGAAGGATGGAGGGGAGAGATATGCCACAGCGCGGTTACGGATGAACAGGGAAAAATAATTCACTACAAGATTAAGGACCCCTCAATGCACAATTGGAAGGCGGTTGAACTTTCACTGCGTGGTCTTGAAATATCAGATTTTCCAATAAACAATAAAAGTTACGACCTCAGTTATTGCGGACATGATCTATGATTAAAGAAGCTCAGATATTAGCCCATCACGGAAGGCAATACATCCCTGACTTAACCACGGCACAGGTCCCCGCCCCGTTCAGGGGCAGGCCGATAATCAATAATACTGAAGTAGACACGAAAACGCTGATGGAATTATGTCCCACAGGAGCTATTTCAGACAATCCAGTTTCAATCAATCTGGGGAAATGCCTGTTTTGTGGTGAATGCGAATTCGCCTTTCCAGGAAAAATACGGTTCACGAATGATCACATTATGGCCACAAATGATAGTAACAGGTTGGTTGTCAGAGAAGGTAAAGATGAAAGGATTGTGCTGGATCCTGATATGATTAGAAGTGAAATCAAAGGCATGTTCAGAAAGTCTCTGAAACTGAGACAGATTTCCGCAGGAGGTGATAATAGTTGTGAACTTGAACTGGGAGCATGCGCCAACCCTAATTTCGATATGGGCCGTTTTGGAATTGAGTTTGTCGCGTCACCAAGACATGCTGATGGTATTGTGATTACGGGGCCGATTACAGAAAACATGGCAGAAGCGGTACGGATTTGTAACGCGGCGGTACCTTCACCAAAGATCGTGGTCTTGTGTGGAGTTGATGCTCTCAGCGGTGGGATTTTTACAGGAAGCAAGGCCCTGAACAGAAAAGTTCTACAAGAAGTCCGGATAGATCTGTATGTACCCGGCAACCCGCCCCACCCACTAACCTTTATCAATGGAATATTAGAATTAACAAGGATGAAATACCGCCATAGTTGCTGGTTTACTTTATAAACCAGAGAGGATGTTTATGTTCAAAAAAACAATAATACAGAAACATTGTTGGTATTTTTATTGTTATATAAAGCGGAATGCTTGATCAAGCTCCTGTTGTACCGTAATGGGATTAACCAGTATGAAGTTGAGGTGCTACAAAAAACAGAGTTAAA
>JANLHC010000315.1 GCA_024654465.1 Candidatus Scalindua sp. | reverse complement strand
CGGAATATGTCAATGGAAATTAGACACTTTATTAAATAATTTAGACTCTAAAGGTAGAGTCGGATTTTGTTTTGGTTGATTAATCCAGGCAGCCACAGGCATACTTGGGGGTTTAGGTGAAATTCCTTTGAATCGTTTGGGGTGATTTTCAAAGGCGGTTTTTAAGACAAGACACCGTTCTTTCATAATTTGATTCGTACGTCCATAGTGGACGTCTTCTGGTTTCAAAAGTCCGATGCCGGAATGATGATGTTCTCTGTTGTACCAGGTAAAGAAACTCTTACAGAATGCCCTTGCATCCTCAATTGAGCCGAAATTATCCGGGAAATTCGGCCTGTACTTGAGGGTTTTAAATTGTGACTCCGAATAGGGATTGTCGTTACTGACGTAAGGGCGAGAATGGCTTTTTGTTATTCCCAGATCAGACAGAAGAAACGCCACAGGCTTAGATGTCATGCTTGAGCCGCGATCGGCGTGGATCACCAGTTGTTCAGGCCTGATAGCTTGTTTTTGACAGCTATCAGCGATAAGCCGTTGTGCCAATACGGCCTGTTCACGGTGCGCAACCATCCATCCGACGACATAACGGCTGAAGATGTCGAGAATGACATAGAGATAGAAATATGTCCACTTTGCAGGTCCTTTGAGTTTTGTTATATCCCATGACCATACCTGATTAGAAGCCGTTGCCAGAAGCTCCGGTTTTTGGTAACCGGGTCTAAGCAACTGGTTTCTTCTTTCACGTACTTCACCATGTTTTTTAAGGATACGGTACATGGTTCTTATGGAGCACAGGTAGGTTCCTTCATCAAGCAAAGTTGCATAAATCTCATGCGGCGCCTTATCAATAAAGCGTTCGCTATGTAAAATATCAAGAACCACTTGCTGTTCCTGTTCTGATAATGCCAGTGGAGGCATCGAAGATACACTTTTACAAGCAAGGCCTTTTTTGCACTTTTGGTAGTAATAATAACTCGCTCTTGGTATACCCAGCGCCTTGCAGGCCTTTTTAACGTGCACATTGTGAGCAAGAGATTCAGCAGCATGCATCATATCTTCTCTCCTGTTGAGTCCAGTGGCTTCTGAAGTATTTCCGAGAGTTTTTTTTGGACGTCAATAATGGTTTCTGCCTGTTTGAGTTTCTCTTTTAGCTGATGGTTTTCTTTTTCCAGTTCAGCAATGCGACAAACGGAAGGATCAATGTTTTTCGCCTTTGGGCCCCGATGTTTTGGGGAAAGGGCTTCCAGGACACCTTTCTTATGTTGACGACGCCATGTGGTGAGATTGGACGAATAGAGTCCTTCGCGGCGTAAAAGCGCCCCCATTTGACCCTGCGAAGTACATGCTTCTGCCTCCTGAAGAATACGGAGTTTGTATTTCGCAGTGAATTTCCTGCGGATAGACTTCTCTATTACCTCAGGATCAGGAAAACGACCGCTTTGGATTGCGCTGCCAGTGGAAACTCCAGTCGCCCTACGGGCTCCTTCCGTTTCCACTGGCATGTTATCTGTTTTCAGGTTTATTGTACTACTGCTATTATTCATAGATTTTCTCCTTTCCACCCTACACTAAACTATATGGGGGAAAGTGTCCAACTATTATTGACACAGAGGGT
>JANLHC010000141.1 GCA_024654465.1 Candidatus Scalindua sp. | reverse complement strand
ATGTCCCTGTTTATTCTAAATTCGATATATTATGAAATCAAAATCTGTGACTACACTTTCTGGTACAATTGCTGCTGCCATTTTGGCCTCAAGTTGCTGTATAGGCCCACTAATCTTGGCTGGATTAGGAATAGGTAGCGTAGGTATTTTTTCCTCTCTGGAGAAGTATAGACCTCTGTTTATGATTATAACATTTGCATTCATTGGTACCGCTTTTTATTTAACTTATCGTAAAAAAAAGAGTGATGAATGCTGTGATATCAACAATGTTAAAATTGATCGGATAAAGAAGGTTATCCTGTGGATAATAACTGTTGTTGCTGTAGGTCTATTGTTTTTTCCTTATGCTTATGGAACTTTCGGCAAATCAGATTCTGTAGTTCAAATGAATGATGATCTTCAAAAAGTCGTAATTAAGGTAGAAGGAATGGCATGCAAGGCATGTGCTAAAACTATAAACTCTAATATTTCAAAGATTCAGGGTGTTAGTGCTGTCAGCGTAAGCTTTGAAAGGGGAGAGGCAATTGTGGGGTTTGATAGTAAAGTTAAGGATATTCCCACGGACCGGCTTTTGACTACTATAGAGAATCTTGGCTATAAACCGTCAGTAACTTCTGAATAATTTTTCCTTTCAGAAGTTATTGAAAATGTTTTAAAAGGAGGAAGATAATGTCAAACTTAATCTTAGAATCGATCATTACATGCCCTAAATGTGGGCATCAAAAAGAAGAGAAAATGCCAACAGATGCCTGTCAACATTTCTATGTTTGTGAAAACTGCAAAGAAATGTTGAACCCGAAAGAAGGTGATTGCTGCGTATTCTGTTCATACGGCTCTGTTCCATGCCCGCCAATACAGGCAGATAAGAAATGTTGTTAAGTAAACTAAGATTTGGAACCACAATCTTAATAATGCAGAAAGGCAAGAAAAGGAGGGTAGTCTAAAATGAATAAAAAGAACTTCCTAATCTTTATACCAATTATTCTTATCCTGGGGATATTCATTAGATTGTCATCAGGAGAGTCTGCAAAAGTTCAGGTCAAGTTGGATGGTCTTGTGTGCACATTCTGCGCATACAATCTGGAGAAAAAACTAAAAAGAGTTGAATCAGTTGATTGTCTAAAGATATTGGTTAACGTTGGTATAGCAAATAATACTTTCAAGAAAAAACTGTTGAATTATTTAGCCGTAAATAAGCTATAAAGCCATTTAAAAAGGTATCATTTAAAAAGTTATTAATGTCTAAGGGTGCATGATGTTCTGTTTTCTTTAGAAATACTGGTTCTTTTAAATATCATTCTAATAGTTGTGTTTATACAGAAACTTGCTATCTACTTGTCTCCCCAACTGAGGCGACATAAACCGTTGTTCCTCAACTCCGACATTAAATATTTTCACCTATAATTTGTAATTGCACAAATTATTCTGAAACATTATTGGTAATTCTGTTTCGGAATGCTGTACGCCATTAGGTGTCCTACTAAATCCCTTTCTTAGTGTTTGTGATAGAGTATTTCATCACACAATTTTCAGATAAATTTTCTTCTCGATAGCACTGAGATAAATTCCCTCCTTTATGCTGAGATAAATCCCTTCCCTCCCAAACTAAGAGTCACGACAAGATTAACGTGTGCATATTAGAAT
>JANLHC010000313.1 GCA_024654465.1 Candidatus Scalindua sp. | reverse complement strand
TGGTTTGGCAGAAGGGGTTTGAGTATTTTATTGAGGCAATACCTGATGTATTAAAGAGATTCAAAAAGGCGAGGTTTCTCGTTGTAGGAGAGGGAGCGTTAAGAGACGAGTTGAAGGCAAAAAGTAAAAGTTTAAAGCTGGAAGATAAGATAATTTTTACCGGTTTTCGGAGTGATATTAAATCGGTTTTAGCATCTATTGATATCTTTGTTATGCCCTCATTACTGGAAGGATTACCAATGGTCCTCTTAGAGTCAATGGCCATGGCAAAACCAATTGTTGCCACTGATATTGATGGTGTAAAAGAAGTGCTGAATAATGGTGAAACCGGTTTACTGGTACCACCCAAAGACCCAAAGGCTTTATCAGTAGCCATAGTTGACCTGCTTAATCATCGGGACAAAGCGTATCAGATAGGCCTGGCGGCCAGAAGGGTAGTAGAAGAGAGATTTGGAGTGGATATTATGGTAAAAAAGGTTGAAACAGTTTACGAGGAACTCTTGCAATTAAATCGAGAATAAGAAGGGTGTTATCCCATTCTTTTGTAGATAAGAAATGTGGATTAAGGCGAGAGGTTGAATTCACAACCTCATACACACAATTGCCATGCTTAATTAACAAATAATTGGAAATGCATCCGTTACGAGCGAACATTTTTTTGCGAATATAGTTGTGATAACTTTAGAACGTTTATTAACTTACAAACGGTAATTTTCTTTTAAGGAAAACATGGTATGAATCTTTTAGTGGTAGGATCTGATTTTTCACCCCGAAGTTGGGGAATAGGTGCTTACACAAAAGAGCTGTCTACGTCCCTTACCAGAGAACATCAGGTTACCGTTTTAGCAACCGGAACCCCTGATGCCAAAGTCTTTGACCATGGTTGTCGTTACCGAATAATACGCACCCCCTCGTTTCCTATTTTGCGTTATATCGCTTTTGCTATATATGTTCCATGGATACTCAAGCAACATCGTATTGATACTGTATTGCATGTTGTTTGGATTACGTCTTTGATTAGCTATATGTGGTACTGGTTGATTCCTGTACCTTATTTTGTCAGTGTTCACGGAACTGAAATTCGTGATGATAAAACGTCCTGGCGGCGACGTTTAAAATGCTATCTGAAAAAATGGAGGCTTGCCGCTCTTCGGAAGGCCAAAGGAATTTTTCCTGTCAGTAACTTCAGTGCTCGTCTTGTAATGTCTCTGGGCGTTGAACAAAGCCGTATCAAGGTGATCTTGAATGGTGTGAACACTGAGCATTTCCGCCCTGTTGCGAATTATCATAAGAACAGAAGATCGCAAAAATTACTTACTGTGGCTCGTTTAGATTTGAATAAGGGGCATGATCATGTCCTTAAAGCTTTAGCTATACTAAAGAAACAAGGTATCTCACCCAGTTATACTATAGTAGGTCAGGGTTCCGAAGAAATAAGACTGCGAGAAATGGCACAAAATCTTGACTTAGAAAATCAGGTAGTGTTCACAGGTTTCATTTCCGATAATCAATTACCAGCCATATACAACTCTTGCGATATCTATGTTATGGCCAGTAGGGAAATTCCGGGCCGCCTGGATCTTGTTGAGGGATTTGGTATTTCTTTCCTTGAGGCCAGTGCCAGTGGACTCCCCGTGGTGGCTGGAGATTCGGGTGGTATTTCAGATGCTGTACAAAATGGAAAAACCGGACTACTGGTCAACTCAGATGAACCTGAAGATATTGCATCTGCAATAAAACGTTTACTTAATGATGACAATCTGTCAAGACGGCTTGGAAATGAAGGACGCCAGTGGACAGAAACACAGATGAGTTGGGAGCACGCAGCAGATCGGCTTATAACGGCTATGCAGAGGATGATGTAAATGATAGATAATGACACTTTACTACGAAACGTACGGTAAATCACTGAAAATGAGTATAAAGACGGATTAAGACCCAAGAGACAAATCTACCAATAATAAAATAATCGTACGAACAAAAGATGAAGGTGGCAGAAATAATTTAATGTTTAGGAATTTCAAAGTTGCCACAAAGTCACTAAGACACTAAGTTTTTCTTTGTGGCTTGGTGCCTTAGTGGCGAAAAGTCGCTGCCG
>JANLHC010000312.1 GCA_024654465.1 Candidatus Scalindua sp. | reverse complement strand
CTGAATAAACTACCCCTCAGCAAGCTGCAGGGAATTAAACCCAGAGAGATTAAATAGTATAAAGGCTGGAGATATTAACCTCTAGCGGACAAAACCCTTTATTGTGACATAAAGATATTGAGTGTACAGGTCAGTCAATATCTGAAATAACCCTCACCTCAAGTTTAATTTTTCCATCAACGATCTTAGCTTCAATCTTCCCAACAACCTCTTCCGCTACCGTTAATTTTTCTTCGCCAATGCAGATAGTCGTCTTGGGATAGATTGTTTCTTCCACCACTACAACCTTTCCTGCCCTCTCCGCGGCTTCTGAAGATATATCCTTCGCTTCTTTAATCAGACGTTGCAACTCTTGCTCCAATTCCTGAACTTTTGTCTGTTCTTCTGTACATTCTTCCTGGTCATCAACGGAATCTGTCATGAATCTATCTATAACATTCTTAAGCTGTTCCAGCTCCATCGCCAGTCTTTTAATCTTAATTTTTTTTAAATTCAGTTTGCCTCTCACACTAAAGTCTTCACCCGCCACAAGCATTGTGGGTGTATACGTTTTACTTCCAACCCGTCCAACATAAATACCTCTAAGAGCCACTATTTCTCCACCTACTATACGACCCCTGGGTATCACTACCGCACCGAGCGTATGCAGGGTTGAATTGACAATCTCTTTCTCGACTACAATGTCTCTGTGTGCCTGAATATTTCCTCCGTCTATATACTTTGCATTAATACAACCCTCGACCACGATCCTGTGGCCCTCTGACTGTCTTATACCACCACGAACGACAAGATCACCACCTGCCTTTATCTCTGCGTTTTCTATGATACCAGATACCTCTATATTACCGGCAGCCTCAATCTTCGCGCCACCAAGTACATCTCTATTGACTACAACTGCACCCGTATGGAGAATATTTCCCGTTGTAATATCAACATCTGCCTTAATTGTGTACACCTCGTCTACAAAAAGGGTATCGTTGATAAGGCGAACACGCCCACTTCTTTCAGCGTAGTAGGCATTTTTATTCGTATCAAACCGTACATTTTCACCAGCCTCTGGATAGTATGTTTCAGGTTCTTCGGCAGGAATTGGTTCTCCGAAGACATTAAGTCCGTCTTTCCCCTCCTTGGCAGGAATTTGATGGCCTAACAACGCTCCCTTAATAACGGATTCATGCGCCGCTTTTTCTCGATAGTCTACCTTGCCGGTCTCCTTATCTGCGACAAAACCCGTGTTGAAGAAGTCACCATCCCAATCAACGCGTCCATGCTGAGGAGGAACAGGCGAATCGCCTTTGATGAGAACAAAATCTACTAGATGGAGAAGTACAGGTGCAATTTGCCGGAGTTGGTCCTTTAATTGTTTCTGGTCAAGCGGGTTTTTAACACCAAGCCCTTCAAGTTCCTTACTTATATTAACCACCAGCGTATCAAGCTCAACGGTGGACAAATCACAGTCCAGCAAGATGGCCGTACCATCTTCCGATGCCCGCAAATTATATTCTTTGTGAGTCTCTTCCATAACGAGCTACTCAATCAGAACGAAAAAGATATACCTCAAGATTCTGATGCGACTAAGACGTGAAACTATTATCCAGGATAAAACGGCTATTAGCATTTGCTGACAGCCACCCCTGATGACTAAGTTTAATTACAACGGTTTTTAAGGTAAGGAATAAAAGAATGTTCTTTCTGTCTGCGGCTATAGTATAAAACAATCATAGAAATGCAATCCTTTTTTCTATTAACTCATCTACTACAAATCAGTATCTCAACGGCATGGTATGAAGCGCACCATAGTTTTCTTGTCTCTGATGACTTCTCCAAGAAGATCAATAGTCCGATCGATTTCTTCTATCGTATTACCAAGTCCCAGCGAGAAACGCAGAGCGCAATGCGCCTCCTCTTCGGTAAGTCCCATTGCCAGCAAGGCATGTGAAGGTTTGGGAGAACCGGCTCTGCATGCCGACCCGGAAGAGAGAGAAACACCTTTCTGGTCCAGGGCGAGAACAACCGACTCTCCGCGTATTCCGGGCAAGGTCATGTTTAAGGTGTTTGGTAGCAGTGCATCCGGATTTCCGTTCAATTTTGCATCTGCCATTAACTCACGTATGCCTTTTTCCAGCTTGTCACGCATCCTTTTGATCCCGTCCATTTCGTGGATTCTCCGGACAGCCAGTTCTGCCGCCTTGCCCAGCCCGACTATCCCTAATACATTTTCTGTTCCCGCACGCATTCCATTCTCCTGTTTTCCACCACTTACCAGGGGCTCCAGAACAACACCTTTGCGAATATACAGAGCCCCAACACCTTTCGGGCCGTATATTTTATGCCCGGACATTGTGAGCAAATCCACACCGAGGGCCTCTACGTCTATCGGAATTTTACCAATCGCCTGCACACAATCAGTATGAAAGAGAATGTTTCGTTCTTTCGCTATCCTGGTCAGATCTACTATCGGATTAATTGAACCGGTCTCGTTATTTGCCATCATCACACTAATCAGACATGTTTTATCTGTAATTGCAGATTCCAGGTCTTCCGGATTAATCTTCTTCGTATTATCAATCTTCAGATATGTTACCGTAAATCCGTGCCTTTCAAGCCACTGACATGTATCGATAACAGAAGGATGTTCAATGGTTGTTGTAATAATATGGTTTTTTGAGTTCCAGTTTGCAAAAGCCACTCCTTTTATAGCGAGATTATTGGCCTCTGAACCACTACCTGTAAAAGTTATACGCCGTGCAGTACAGTTGAGCAACTGGGCCACACTCCGCCGCGCCGCCTCAACTGCAAACCGCGCATCCTTTCCTTCTGTATAGATGCTGGATGGGTTACCATGTCCATTTTCTGCAAACCGGAGCATGATTTTCCTGACTTCAGGGTCAAGTGGAGTAGTTGCATTGTGATCAAGATAAATACGCTTCCCAATATGATGAGATTCTGCACCAGATTCTATCATTCCGACAGTATCACTGTATTCACCTGAATCTACTGAAAGTGTATTCTCTCTTTCTGTTACTTTCACTACTTCGCACAGGAGGGTTTTATATACAGGAAAACCTGAGATTGGATCATAGCGTTGGAGATCAGTCAATTCATTTACATTGCAATTCTGCCACTTCTCCGGCCCAACGGGCCCACCGCCACCCATATTGGCATCAATGGCACCCTGAACAATATCATCTGTAACCAGCGCGCACATGGTAACGGCACCACGCCTTGTCGTAATGCTCACGAGGTCTCCACTTTTTATATCACGAGCTTCCGCGTCCAGGGTGTTGATCGTTACCGTAGGCTCAGGTCTTTCTTTCAGGAGCCCGGAAATACCATGATGTTGTGTACGGAAATCCGTGGTTACTCGTGATCCTGAATTGAATATCAGAGGATATTTCTCCACAAGATCAGGCTGTGACAGAGGTCCTTCACCAGGTTCTGTATATACTGGTAAAGGATCATAACCATGCTCTTCAAGTATAGTAGATGCTATTTCAAACTTTCCTGTCGGAGTATCGAACCCGGGTTTGCCGTCAGCGCGCAGTAATCCCTTCTCCCATTTCTTATACTCCG
>JANLHC010000311.1 GCA_024654465.1 Candidatus Scalindua sp. | reverse complement strand
CCGGCAGAGGTGATGGTATAAAATATTCATGAAGCCGGGATGAGAATGTAATGGGCTGGCTGGAATGGAATACTTTTCTTATACTTTTTACATATTTGTCACTTCCAAGATGTGGAAAGTGAGTAATCAGATCTGTTCCAACAATTTTATCCCTCGAAATACCAGACCAATCCTCCAGGCATTTATTCCAAAAGATAACGATAAGATCATTCCTGAGTACAAATTGACCGATTGGAGAGTGATCAAGAATCACAAATTGGATAGCCGCTTTTTCCATATCGTCTTATGGTTATTTAGAATAAAGCCTGTCAGCACTTTATATGATTTTTAGTATAAAAACAAGCCTACTGTCTAATTATTAAACGCATTGGTGTATATGTACCCTATCACAAGAGTTATGTTTATTTCTTCCAAAACAGCGACTAAGGCTTAATGCTGATCACTTTGCAAATGAACTGTGCGGTCTCTACCGCCCCATTTGTGTCGTTTCGTTTTATCCCTGGCAACTCCAGAATTTCCGGAAGAAAAGAGACCCAACTCCCCTCTTGAAATTGTGACTCAGAAATGGCACGGCCGTTCATCTGATTTTTCACAAACGCCTCAAGTACCTCAGATTCCTTAAAAGTAGAGCGAGGAATATATCCGTAAGGAACACCGGCATGATAGATCTCAGCAAGTGTGCTATAACCCAGTTTTCCAACCACGGCATCACAAGCATTGATAAGGTCAGGGTGAAAAAAATCAGAGTGGCGAGGTAATAGTACTAAATTACCATTAAGCTGCATTGTTTGACTACCCCCTGGGATAATAAAACAGATATCACTTTGCTGTGTCAGTTGCTCTAAGAACGTATATCTTTCCGGAATCCCACCCATTGTAATCATCACAACCTTTACGCCACCAGGTATGCCCAGTCTTTGCCTGATTTGCCTCGAAGTAGCCCTTACCGCTCGGCTGACCGGTACCGTACAAAGGTCTGCGTCCTGATAAGAACAAACAGGTTCTGTTTGAATGTGATAATCTACATAACTATATATCTGTCTTAGATAATCAACAAACTTTCCTGCAGGAAAGTCTGTACTTACATAATTCTCATATACCCAATCCCAGGTAAAGTTCTCAACCAATACTGAAGGAATACAGGCTTTCTGCGCCACCGCAATTCCCATTGGAGAAATATCACAAATGATTGACATGCATTTCAATTTGTGCATCTCTTTTGATAAACTCGTAATTTGGGGCTCATCATACGGAAGGAAGTTATCCAGTTTGCGAAGAGTTTCCGGTAAATCTTCACGCAGAGGTGACACCTGAACCATACCGATATCCGTCAACAAGCTGTGATACGTGAAAGTTCCGGGAATTGATTGTTGAAAAAACCACTGAGGAATTGTTGTAAATATTTCAAATCTTATCGAGGGATTAAATACATGCATGGCGGCCATTACCGCGCACGCCCGTGCGGCATGACCATACCCGTGAGGAGAAACGAAATATGCAATTGAACACATGCTTTTTCCCATACCTCGTTTAAGAACCCCTCCAGTATTATTGCCGTATTTATCTGTAATCCTGTCAAGAGCAAGCACATGTGTTCCTTTTGAATAAATATTTCCCCCATTTCAAATCTTCCGGTCTTACCAGTTTGTGTGTATTTAATGGGGTAGCCATCATGGTATTCGCTACAATGTGTAAAACAAAATAAAGGCCACAATTGTCAGGATTACTACGATGTAATACAATATCTTACTTTGAAGCATAGATGCCTTTTCCTGTGTATCTGATTCTTCAAGCGCAGGAAGATCCAGTCCGTCATACATAGTATCCTCTGACCATCCTGTTTTCTCATCTGAACCGCAATCAGGACATGATTTTGCTTTTATCGGTACCTCTGCCCCACAATTTGGACAATCAAAAAAATCTGACATAATATTATCTCCTACCGGGTAATAATTAATTGGCATCCCGAAGGGTGACTATGATTTTTTAGCCTTTGTTATATGCTTTTCTTTATTCTTGACGAATATAAGCTTGTTCCTGCTTTTAGGATTTTCTCTTTGTTCTAATTCAAAATTACCAATAGATTTAATTAATGGTGTTAATTTTTCAAATCCATAATTTCTTGAATCGAAATTAGGTTGTTTTTTTAGCAATAAGCTGCCCACATCCCCAAGGAAAGCCCAACCGTCTTCATCTGAAAGATCAGATATAGTTGAGGATATTAAATTAATTTCATTACTAGTAATTTTGTCTTTTTCGATGGAATCGTCTTTCTTCTCAGATTGTTTTCTAATTATTTCGATATAAATAAATTTATCACATGCCACTATAAAAGGATTAGGAGTCTTTTTTGCCCCTATGCCTATTACCTGCATTCCTGCTTCTCTTAATCGAGTTGCTAATCTCGTGAAATCACTGTCACTAGAAACCAAACAAAATCCATTAACTTTTTCTGAATAAAGAATATCCATTGCATCAATTATCATAGCTGAATCTGTTGCATTTTTTCCAGTGGTGTATCCGTATTGTTGGATTGGAGTTATTGCATTTTCAAGTAGTAGGTTTTTCCATTTTGATAAATGCGGTTTTGTCCAGTCTCCGTAGATTCTTTTTATTGTGGGGTTGCCATACTTAGCTATTTCCTCCATCATTTCTTTTACATGTCCTGACGGTATATTGTCACCATCAATCAGCACTGCTAACTTTAAATTCTTTTCCATTTTATTCCTTTCTCTTTAACCCGGTAATGATTTCTTAATCTTCACTAATTTATTTCCATTAGCATAACCCGCTACAAATAACCGGAGGCTAAAGATGCAGAGCGAAGCGGCGCAGCTCTTGGCGGTCAGAGTCAATTTACTAACCATGTTTATACGCCTTTATGTTTGCTATTAATTCACGAACGGCTGGAACCAACTCTTTAGGCACATCCATTACTGTTTGATCATCCATTTCGAATGCTGCTTCATCTTCGGCCACTGCTTCATCCTCAGATTGCGATTCATAATGTTCTAAAACCTTTTTTACACGTTTTGAGTCCCATCCGACCGGGTATTTACTATTTTTCATTTTTGTTTTCTCCTCCT
>JANLHC010000309.1 GCA_024654465.1 Candidatus Scalindua sp. | reverse complement strand
CAGTGAATTGCATAACTGACAAACAGTTCAAGTCAGAGTGGACTACAACGTTTGCATTTCTTCCTTCCCACTCTAGTTTTCCCACACTACAAGAATTATATTTATGTTTAAAGATTTAGTTGACTTACCGCAGAACAGTAAAGCGACAGTTCTTATACCGGTTGTACTGTATTCTTGACTGGCAAGGCTAGTACCCATTTGTCAAGTTTCTCAGAGTAAATTTCTTCTTTACCATTAGTCTCAATCAATGGTTTTTTCAGATTTACCTTAATATCTCTATCGCCTGCTGCTTTAATGAAATCTTCTATCACCTCCCTTACATCGTAATCGATACTATAGCATTTGCTAAGATCAATGGTCAGAAGTGTTCCTTTAGGTACCTTGGCCAATTCTTTTATAATTGCCCCTTTATTTAAAAAGTTGACCTCTTCAGCCAGGGTCATTCTTAATTGCTTTCCACTGCTGCCGGTCTCAATATGCAGGAAGTGAGAATTTTTGTAGTTACGGATTAAGACCACAGCGGTGCCTACAGAACATCCAAGACCAAGACCTACCAGTAGATCAACAAATACAATTCCAAGAATAGTGACTATAAACGGCAGAAATTGGTCCCATCCCAGTCTGTATGTCTGTATAAATACGGAAGGTTTAGACAGTTTATATCCAACCATTATTAAAATGCACGCAAGAGCGGATAAGGGTATAAGATTAAGCACACTTGGAAGGAACGCGACACATATCAACAGGAAAATCCCATGAAGGATAGTAGATAGTTTAGTTCTTGAACCGGCTTGCATATTGGCTGAACTTCGAACAATAACCTGTGTAATTGGCAACCCGCCAATCATTCCTGATAGTATATTTCCGGTACCTTGAGCAATTAACTCCCTGTTGGTTGAGGTGACTCTTTTGTGAGGATCCAGTTTGTCAGTAGCCTCCACACATAAAAGTGTTTCTAAACTGGCGACAATCGCAACACCTAAAATATAAACTGCCTTATTGCCTAACTGGCTGAAATCAGGAAAGGTGAACAGGTCAAAGAATGATGATATACTGCCTGCAATCGGCACGCTTACCAGATGCTCTGAATCAACGGTATATTGAGGGAAGTAGCTTTTTGTTATAAACTGGCAACAAATAGCAGCCGCTACCACAACGATGGGACCTTGTATTAATTTAAACAAATTATGATATTTTTTTGTCAGATACAATTCCCACAACAACAAAATCGCTACTGAAATGGCAGCAATTAATACTGCTCCAGGTGTTATATGTCCAAGAAGAACTTTTCCAATTAAAGTAAACGTGTTTTCACCGCCCAATTGGATAAAAGAATCATTACCCATCCACTCCTTATCATATCCAAACGCGTGAGGTATCTGTTTTAAGATGATGATGATACCAATGCCGGAGAGCATCCCTTTTATAGCCGCGGAGGGGAAAAAATAACCGATAATACCTGCTCTGGCTAAACCAAGTATTATTTGCAGCGCTCCTCCAATGACAACGGCAAGTAAAAATATTTCGAAAGACATTGAGTGTAGCGCTTCAAAAACAACTACAGCCAGGCCTGCCGCCGGGCCACTGACTCCATGCGAGGAGTCACTTATAGACCCCACAACAATACCACCAATTATTCCGGCAATAAGACCGGAGAACAGAGGCGCTCCGCTTGCCAACGCGATTCCGAGGCAAAGCGGCAGTGCCACAAACAGTACCACAATACTTGCCGGAACGTCTTGTCTGAGATGAGAAAACATTCCATGCTTTATTCTTCCACTTCCAACCATTTATACGACTTAATATCGTAATCTATAAACAAAAAAAGCCAACTCTACCACTTATTCTCTTATTGCGAGAATAATTTGATAGGCGTTGGCATACTCTTCAACAGTACCTTTTCTTAAGGAACCCTTGCTCAGTCTTCCCTCACCACTCCAAATTTACTTAATGTAAAAACTGATAATTAAAATAACGTATTTTATTCCGTAGCACTAACATCTATTTTCACTTTTTATACAACTATAACTTCTCGATTGTTCCCGCCATATTCTCAGTTTTACTTTTCCGTTAAATAATATGAGTAAGATGAAGGGCCGTATTCTCAATTAACGGTTCTTACAATCATCCTTTAGATTAATATGTTTATTTGCCCGGATCCATGAAAAATGCTCATTTCTCGAACAGTATAACAAAAGGTCTCAAAACCTAAAGCTCTTTCTAGATTTAAACACAAAAAAAGCCGACATCATTTTCCGTCCTCTGCTAAGAGTACTTGAAGAAACGATCTCGGCCTACTTTGTAACGATTCTTTGATACTTAAAGAATTCTCACACAGTCTTCCTTCTAATAATATGTAAAAGTATAATTTAAAGAAATGTGAAAATCAAATGGTTTTTTTAGCGATCCTCCAATTTTAAGGATATTTAACCATCTTATGGTCTCAATAACGCTTATACTATTTCTCATTCTTAAACCTTGATTCCAGATTCCGGTCTAGTATGAAAACAATTATCTTCTCTCCGGTCTTTGTGCATATATCTGAATGCATACTTATTGTTTTGCAGCCAGTAATATCAACAATAATTTTGCTAAATAAAGCCATTCCACTCTCTAATAATTGAACACGAGTTTTTTTTATCAGCTTTGCCCCGTCAGAGGTCTTTGCCAATTGTTCTTCAGCCGGAGTAAGAACACCTTTAAGCCGTACAAAGATTGCGTCCTTTATGATAAAGCTTACAGTTTCCTTAGGGCCTCTACCCATAAATTCCTTTTCAAACTTTATCAACGCCTCACTTATTTTAGCTTCCGTCTGGCCCTTTGTCATATCATTCATAATTTGTATTCTACAGAAATTGCTGTTGTTTGTCTAGTTACTAAATAGTTTGACTTTATACATATATTGTATATTATTTCAAAAATAATATCCGTTACAGTAACGTTTTGCACTTTTCTGAATATGTTTAAAAGAGCGAATTGCAGCATGGAGTTAATAAAGGTTTTATTAGGTGATATCGATTTGTCTTCTGAAAATCATGACAGGTATCTGTTTCGTTATGGACGTGGTTCGGACATTGTAATGGAATCGATTGGAAAGGTGGGATTAATTAATCCTGTGATATTGAAGAACAATCCTGATGACGACGAGGAGTATTCAGTAATATGTGGATATCAACGAATCCTGGCATGTAAAAAATTAGGACAGGTGAGTTGTGATGCAAAGATTATAGATGGGCTTGACGACGAGGGGATATTGTTGTTAGTTCTGCATGATAATTTATCTTCGAGAGGGTTTAATGAGATAGAAAAGGGAATTGTTTTGAAAAAATTCCTGAATATAGGATATTCCTACGACAGACTGATGGCTGAAATAGCCCCACTTCTTAAAATACCCCCAAATAAAAACATAATAGACAAATACTTATCAGTGTTAAGGTTGGATGATCAAATGAAACAATCTGTTGCCAGCAGCGAACTTGAACTTGAAAAAGCATTTCTTCTTGTTTCACTTGACGATGCTGATAGAGGCATTGTCTACAGATTTCTCTTTAGAGAATCAATCACTAATACAAATGAAGCTAAAGAAACAATAAGAAATCTCCTTGATCTTAAGCTGATAAAACGGTTAGAAATTGATGAATTAATTTCGTCAAATGAAATCAATCAGATTCTGTCAGATAAAAAATCTAATAAAAGGCAAAAAGGGGAAAAAATATATAGATTGATAAAGACTATGCGTTATCCTTCTATCAGCATGAGGGAGGATGAGTTTGATAAATCATGCAGAGAATTGAGACTGGATAATGATGTTCGTATCAACCACTCCAGATATTTTGAAGGGGATGAAATCAGGATTACGTTAAAGGCTTCTAATGAAGAGAAGTTGAGGAATAATCTCGAAAGGCTTATTTTAAATATCAGGAACGGAACATTTAAGAAATTATTCTCTATGTTCAAATGATTCCTTTAGATGGAACACAGAATATCAGGAATTTCAACGCAAAGCATTTTATAGCTTAACAAAATAAATATCTGCGATGATAGACGTCCTATTTGTATAAGTAAAAATTCTTACCGATCACGTGTCAACATGAAGTAACGACTGCACAATAAAATGAAAACGAGTAAATGTGTTTACCTGCGAAGAGCGACGTCCTATTAGATTTAAGGAGAAGGATTATTGATGGTTTTAGGTGTTGTATCTTTTATAGTAAAATACACCATAAATATTTTGTCTTTTACCATGTGGCCAAGTTTGCTTCAAACATTGATGCGACAATGCTACACTAGGTAATACTGATAGGGAAAAATGCAACAGAATAATATAGCAATTAAGGTTAACGGTTTAAGTAAGAACTTTGATATCAGTGAGTCTGGCAAAGGCTTTTCAGGAAAGTTGAAAGCCCTTTTCCACAGAAAACGAAAAATTATTACAGCCGTAGATGGTATTGATTTTGAGATCAAGCGTGGAGAATTTGTAGGATATGTGGGTGAAAATGGTGCAGGTAAATCAACAACAATAAAGATGCTGACCGGTATACTTGTGCCAACGTCAGGGAGCGCTGAAGTAAACGGAATTATTCCTTTCAAAGAGAGAAAAAAGAACGCTGCGAAGATTGGCGTTGTATTCGGTCAAAGAACGCAGCTTTGGTGGGACCTTCCGGTACGCGAATCGTTTGATTTGTTGAGAGTGATTTTCCGGGTATCCCAGTCTGATTTTAATTCACAAATGAAAAAGCTGGATCAAGTGCTTGATCTTAATTCTCTCATGAGCATGCCGGTGAGAAAGCTTTCTTTAGGCCAGAGAATGAGATGCGATATAGCAGCTTCTCTGGTCCATAACCCTCCTGTCCTTTTTCTGGATGAGCCCACAATTGGCCTGGATGTACTGGCAAAAGAGTCTATAAGGAACTTCCTTGCTGAAATTAACAGGGAGGAAGGAACTACTATAATCCTCACTACTCACGACATGAACGATATTGAGCATCTATGTAAACGTCTCATTATACTTGAGGATGGAAAGATAGTGTATGACGGTGAGACTGAGTTGCTGAAGCAGAAATTTGTACATGAGAAAGTGTTAGAGGTCGAATTTCATGATGATGGAAATGTTATACAGGGAATTCCCGGGGTTACCGTCATACGTGAACAGGGTTGCAAAAAATGGCTGACATTTGATAATGATAATTATGGTATCGGTGAAGTTATTGGTACCATCGCATCCCGATATAAGATAAAGGACATATCGGTGAATGAACCTTCTGTGGAAAGTATAATCAGGAATATTTATAACAATCGTGTAACGTTAGCAATGCCTTCGGAAAAATCGCCTACTAAATGAGATGAATCCAAAACTTTTTTTAAAATTTGTATCGGTGTCGTTCCAGAAGCAAGTTACCTATAGATTTGATTGTTTTGTCGGAATCGTGAACGGTTTTCTATACGTTTTTATATTTACCTCTTTATGGAAAGCTTTATATTCTCAGTTTGATACCACGGTTCATAATGGTTATACGTTAACCGCCATTGTAACTTATGCGGTTATGGTTATGGCTGTCAGAATATCCTTTACGATGGATGATTCTATTATCTATAGGAAGGTTATGGATGGCTCGATCGCGATGGAACTTGTAAGACCTACATCATTTTTCTTTATGAACCTTGCCGAGAATGTGGGGAATTCTCTTTTTCATATGATGGCGAGGACCGCTCCTATCGTTATAATATCCATTTTTCTTTTTGATATATCTATTCCGTTTGAAGTAATAAGGTTTTTACTTTTCATTGTGTCATGTGTTGCCGGGTATATTTTGGTTTCCATGATGAATTTTATTGTGGGATTGTTTGCTTTCTGGTTTATAGAAATATTCCCCTTCCTGCTTTTTAAATATGCTTTTTATACTTTCTTTTCCGGAGGAATAGTGCCTATAGATTTCTTTCCTGAATTCTTGAAGCCATTAGTTAAGCTTCTTCCATTCCAATATATGCTTTATTTCCCGACTACTATTCTTATTGGACGGGCTTCTTTGGCGGAAGCGCAATCAATAATAACGGCACAATTGATATGGATTGTAATAATGGGTGTTATTTGCAGCTTTATGTGGGGTGCAGGTAAGAAAAAATTAATTATCCAGGGAGGATAGTTTGGAGTCGATAAAAATTTATATTATGCTGTTCACGACATCAATAAAGGCGAGGATGGAATATAAAGTAAGTTTTCTGTTCTATATATTTGCCATATTATCGTTCTATGCCGGACAATTTGGATTATTATTTATACTCTTAAACCGTTTCCACGAAATAAAGGGTTGGTCAATGGGGGAGATGGTTTTTTTATATTCACTTCAAGCTTTTGCTTTTGGATTTACTAATCTAATCTTTTCACAGTTGGTTAATTTTGACAAGATGATTGTGGACGGTGAGTTTGATAGGGTATTGGTAAGACCGCTTAGCCCGTTAGGACAAGTAATTTTTTCGAAATTTGAGGTATCGACAGCTGCGCATCTCATAATCGGGTTCACTGCCCTTTATTTCGGATCACGCTATGCCAATATTGAATGGACGTTTTATAAGATCATATTGTTTCCCGTAATTATAATGGGAGGTGTCATGATTGCCGGAGGCATACGTTTGATGGTAACAGCGGTTGCCTTCTGGACATTAAGAAACAGGTCCCTGGTCCATACGGTGATATTCTCAAGTAAGGAGTTTATTAACTATCCGATAAACATATACAATGTGGGGATGCAGTTTTTTTTGACTTTTATATTCCCAATTGCATTCATTAATTTTTATCCTGCACATTTCTTTTTGGATCGTTCAGGGTCTGGCCTCCTTCATCCGTCACTGGAAATGGGAACGCCAATTGTAGGTATTATCGTAATTACCGTTTCAATCTTCTCATGGAAAGCGGGCGTCAATCATTACCAGAGTACTGGCTCATGAGAATATTTTTGAACATAATTACGGATATTGATATCTTTACAAAATTTTCAAGTTTTGTGATGAAACCCGTATGTGCAGATAGCGAAGTACTTCTTTATGTATGGAAAATAATTGACAAGAAGATTACAAAGAGTAGAATAAAAAGCCTGTAAAATTATTGAATAAGACTTAGTTTTTTTATGAAAGGGGTCAGTAATGGGTACTGCCAGAGCGCGTCATATCCTGGTATCCAGTCAAGAAGACTGTGAAAAGTTAAAAGAGCAGATCGAGGGTGGCGGGGATTTTGAGGCAATAGCAAAAGAACACTCCCAATGTCCTTCGGGTCAAAGTGGAGGTGATTTAGGTGAGTTCAGTCCCGGACAAATGGTCAAAGAATTTGACCAGGTGGTTTTTAACGATGAAGTTGGAAAAGTCCATGGTCCCGTAAAAACTGATTTTGGTTATCACTTGATTGAGATCACAAATCGTACATAAAAAATATTCTGAACTATTGGAAAGTTATTGATACACCTTAGTTACTAACCTAAACAGAAGAAATTAGTGGTTGTCGGTCTACGGCGTGCCACTGATTTCTTCTGAAATTTGTTCTACAGAAATCTTTTTTTTACAATGACCGCATCCATCCGCACCCTCAATATCTTCGCCGCCTTCGTTTGGTATATTGGAGGCATTGTGTTGTTAATAAAGGGAACCGGCCTGCTTGTCGAGGCATATTCCCTGAAACCTGAACAGTACTGGCCCTGGTTGGCTGTTGCTGTTGGTCCTGCCATAGGCATTATAAAAGGTAAGTTTATTTTCCGTAAAAGTTGTCTAAAAAATCTTGCGAGAATAAATGCCATTAACCAACCAAAAATCTGGCAATTTTTCAAACCGTGGTTCTTTGCCGTGTTAGCCATAATGATAGTATTTGGTGCGGCTATGGCGAGGCTGGCGCATACACAACACAGCTATTACTTCTTAATAGCTGTTTCCATAGTAGACATTGACATTGGCATCGCCCTGCTGTGGAGTAGCTATATATTCTGGAAACAAAAGGCATTTGTGAAATAGTATCCGGTTTTCTTAGAAACATTTATGTAATGAATGTTAATAGAGGTGTTAAATGCTAAAGGCTTCCATTGATTTAGGAACGAATACCTGTCTTATGCTTATGGCAGAGGTTGAGTTCGGATATGTCTATAAGGTGTTGGGTGATTATGCCAGAATTATTCGCCTTGGAGAGGGAGTCGATAAAACAAGACGCCTTCAACCTGATGCGATAGAACGAACGCGAACGTGTCTGGATGAGTATAAAAAAATAATCTCTAAAGCTGGAATATTACCTGCTGATGTTATATGTGTGGCAACCAGTCAGGCAAGAGATGCTGAAAATGGCAGGGAATTTTTTGCAAAGGTAGCGGTAGAGTTGGGGTTCGGGTTCAGGGTTATTTCGGGGAAAGACGAAGCTCGATTGAGCTTTAAGGGTTCTCTGCTTCCGGGCATGGAACCTTCTAGCCATGCCGTGGTAGATATCGGAGGGGGAAGTACAGAATTTGTTACAGTAAATGAGGGCCGAAGTATAGACTTGGGGTCTGTGCGTTTTACGGAAAGATACTTGAAGTCTGATCCGATAACTGATGAAGAGTTTAACATCTGCCTTGCCGAAATAGATAACAAGCTTGAAGTGCTTGTGGATTGGAGAAGTTCTATTCCGTCAGACATGCAAATGCTCGCTGTGGCTGGTACGGCTACTACACTAGCTTCCTGGCATCTGAGTCTCAGAGCGTTTGATGCTGCCGAAGTGGAGAAAGTCCAATTGACAAGTGGAAACGTGCTTCGAATGGTCGAGGATCTTAAACGAATGTCCGTTGCGGAAAGACGTGATCAGGTCGGAATCGAAACGAAACGCGCGGATGTCTTGCTGGCAGGGGCAATGATTATGTGGAGGACAATGGAGAAGTTGAATTTCCAGACATGCAACATAAGCTCAAGGGGTTTGAGATATGGGGTGTTGATGGAATCGTGATTTATGGCTTCATTATAGTTAGTTCTTTTGTTGCTTTTTTTCAAGCAGCTTCATCATGGGTGCATAATACCATTCAACCTTATCCTCTATAGCTAAATCTTTGATCATAGTATAATATTTTTCGTATATTTCCTGTAATGTTTCTTTGTACTGTGGATTGCAGAAAAATACACGGCAGCCAAGAGCCCGATGTTCTCTGATACTACATTCATAGTTTACTAGAAAGGGGCATACATTATTGTCAGGATCAAAAGAGGGTATTTCCACATTTTTCCGGATATAGTCTGTTTCAATGGTTGATGCATACAGTACGTGGCCAAATTCATCGAAATGACAGCACGTGCCACAAGCATTGCAACCCGGGTTGATACTTGCAAGCTCAGCGTCGAGTTTTTTATATATTTCTTTAATATC
>JANLHC010000298.1 GCA_024654465.1 Candidatus Scalindua sp. | reverse complement strand
ATGGGTATGATATTCGAGAAATTCGGAGGTGGACGTATTGGGTACTGGCATGATGCAGGGCACGCGCAGGTGCAGGAAAATTTAGGTTTTGTAAGTGTTAAGGATCTGCTAAGCGTTTGTGGCAAGTTTCTTGTCGGTTTTCACCTTCACGATGTAAGAGGATATTCTGACCATCATGTGCCGGGGACAGGTGAAGTTGATTTCAAATTGTTAAAAAAATATATGAAGAAGGATACCATAAAGATACTGGAGATTCATCCAAGAGAAACGGAAAAAGATTTGATGGATGGGGTCGATTTCCTGAAGAACATGGGTTTTGAATAAGGCCATACACATGAGAAAATTAATAATTTCTTGCTATATTCTTTATGTATTAATTATTACCTATTTTTCACTCACTCCAATAGAACATAAAATTTCAGAAAGTATATGGGACAAAACAGCACATTTTATTGCCTATCTGATTTTAGTTATATTTATAAGAATGGTACATGTAAGATTCAATTATTTGACATGTATAATAATATGTTGTAGTTATTCATTTATTATAGAATGTATTCAATATTTCATACCTGAAAGGAGTTTTAGTATTTTAGATATGCTTGCAAATTTACTAGGTGCGGTTTCAGGTGTGATTATATACTATTTGGTAGTTGAGAAGTGCTATAAAAAATGGAGCACGGTTGCGATAAAAGTGAATAATAAATGAGAGGCCGTTATTAAACTCATAATTATGTGAGAAGAGAAATGGAATCAAACACTAATACAGGGCGTTTCAAGGGTTGTATTCCCTCCTATGGCGACGCCGGTTTTTGTGCCGCAGTAATGGATACAAATAGAGGGAGTTGGCAGAGGCCGGATATTGTCAGTAGACTGATCACTAAACCCGACATGACAGTAGTAGATCTTGGAGCAGGTACAGGTTATTTTGCGGATCTGTTTTCCTCACAACTTCCTGAAGGGAAAATCATTGCACTTGACCCTGAAGCATCACTGACTACTTGGATGGAAGAGCGGAAAAAGAGGGATTCTCTGGACAATGTATCCATTCATCAAATAACAGAAAGTGATCCCGGACTTGATCAACTAAACGATGAGATTGATCTGCTCTTTGTCGGCTACACCTACTTTCATTTCGATGATCCGGTAAGATATTTTCGTGAAAAAGTTTCTCCTTTTATTCAGAAGACTACGGATGTTGCAATTGCTGACATGGCTCCTGTTCAGGGCCAGGCACGTCACACCGTTTCCGCGCAACAGGTTATCAAAGAGATGGAAGAAGCCGGGTTTGAACTTACGGAAGAACCAACTACTCTCTATGATCAGTACCTGATTTTATTCAACAAAAAATCTCAGTAGTCTATCAGAAATAGAAAAATACACCTTTTTAGCGTACCGCCCGGTACAATGTCATTCAGAAGTCGTGCCAGAGGCAGTCGCCTGAGGACGACCCTGTGAGCAGCTTCAAGATCCGCCCCTGGCGAGATCCGTCTTTGGCGTGAGAGGAACGACTGAAGAATCTCTCTTCCTGAGCTGTCGCTTACCTCACATAACATCATTGATCTTCCAATAAGGGATTCTTCACTTTGCCAGGAATGACATTACTCGGATTACTTGTCAATGACTATCCATCTCTGTGTACCTTTGTCCAGAATGGCCTTCATACACAAACCTTGAAAATCGATTATTGACAAAAGAGAAATAAAGTATATAAGATTAGGTTAATCAATACTTTAACATGAAATTAATATTCTGAATTGTTAACGATTTTTTCAGATGTTGATG
>JANLHC010000294.1 GCA_024654465.1 Candidatus Scalindua sp. | reverse complement strand
GGTACAAGAAGTGGTAAGTCCGCGTTTGCAACAGAGTTTGCAAAAGAACACAAGCACGTTTGTTATATTGCAACTGCAGATTCAGGACAATCTTCACGGATCAATGACAGCGAGATGCTGGAACGGATACAAAAACACAGGAAAAACAGGCCGGCAGAGTGGAAGACGGTAGAGGCGCCCTTAGAATTAGATAAGGCTATTTCAAATCTTAGTGGGGACATCGATGTTGTATTAATCGATTGCATTACCATTTATGTTACAAATATGCTTCTTGGCAGTCATAAAGAAGAAGGAGATGAGCACATAATCGATGCAATAAACAAATTGTGTAGTATTTGTAAGAATATGCCTTTTCATGTTATAATGGTAACCAATGAAGTTGGTTACGGAGTTGTACCGGATAATGCGATATCGAGACGATTTCGTGATATCGCGGGCGACGCTAACCAGATTATTGCCAGAGAAGCAGACAATGTATATCTTGTTACTGCTGGAATTGAAAGCAAGATTAAATAATTTTTTTTGGAAGGAGATAGAATGAAATTTTTTATTGATACAGCGGATGTAAATGAGATAAGAGAGGCAGAGAGCCTCGGTATTTTGGATGGTGTTACAACCAACCCGACACTGATATCGAAAACCGGACGGCCTTTTAGGGAAACGATTGAAGAGATATGTACAATCGTAAAAGGTCCGGTAAGCGCCGAAGTAGTCAGTACCGAAACAGAAGCCATCATTAAAGAGGGAAGGGATTTGGCAAAAATAGCCGATAACATTGTCGTAAAAGTCCCCCTTATTAAAGACGGCCTTAAGGCGGTGAAGGTTCTTACCTCAGAAGGAATAAAGGTGAACGTAACCCTGTGTTTTTCATCAAATCAGGCCCTGCTTGCCGCAAAAGTGGGTGCTACCTATATCAGCCCGTTTGTTGGCAGACTTGATGATAAAGGGCATACTGGAATGGAAGTAGTTGATGAGATTCGTACTATTTATGATAATTATGATTTTGATACGGAGATAATTGTCGCCAGTGTCAGAACACCATTACATGTTAGAGATGCCGCGCTTATGGGCGCTGATATTGCAACGATACCACTTGAAGTATTTAACAAAATTGTGCAGCATCCATTGACAGACGCAGGGTTGAAGAGTTTTCTTGCGGACTGGGAAAAGGTGCCTAAGTAAGCTGAGTTTAACCCATAATTGGTGGATTCGCTTCGCTTAATCCACCCTACATAAACTGAAAATTGATGAAGTGGTAGGGTGGATTAAGCGAAGCGAATCCACCTTTATCTTATTCATCGGACGTGAGCTTGCGGACAAAGGTATGGAACTCTCCATCGTCTTCATCTATTTTCAGTAATTCATTTCCCGTCTTTTCACACCACGCCTTAATGTCACTCTTTATTCCGTCATCGGTTGAAACAATTTCCAGGATTTGTCCGGTCTCTAATTCTTTTATTTTTTGAGACGCCTTAAATACAGGCATTGGGCAAAGTAATCCGTAGCAATCCAGCGTAAAATCAGGCTTCATAATTTAGAATTCCTTTCATTTTGAAAAAGATAAATCAAATATCTGACTAGTCACAATTTATAATCTTTTGTCAATATTTTGCAAAAAAGTTTTAAGATTACAGACTGGCAATCTTGACTATGCTTGCATCAAAAAAGAAGAAAACAATTTCCTAAGTTTAACCTGGGTAAAATAAATGTAAAATATTATATATTTTTTTGTAGAAAATGCAAAACAAGTTGTGTAAGTTTTACTATAACTATCAAGACAACAGTAACTTGGATTTGGAGAAACTATGAATATACTGGCCATAGGTGCCCATCCGGATGATATTGAATTTGGGTGTGGTGGTACTTTATCAAAATATAATGAGCAGGGGCATAAAGTATATATGCTGGTGTTGTCTAAAGGCGATAAAGGAGGAGATCCTAACGTCAGACAGAAAGAGCAGGAAAAATCTGCGCGAATATTAGGAGCAGAAAAGTTATACTTTGGTAAACACGTAGACACAGAAATTGTTCAGAATCAAGAATTGATAACTGCAATAGAAGATTTCCTAAAAGACATAAAGCCCGATTTTATTTTTGTTCATTACTTTGATGACACGCATCAAGATCACAGAAACCTGTCCAATTCGACCATATCTGCAACAAGGTATATTCATAACGTACTTTTTTACGAAGGACCAACCACACAAAATTTCACACCCAATGTGTATGTAAATATTACAAGTGCCCTTGATAAAAAGATCGAATGCCTGGAAGCACACGTTTCCCAGGTGTCAAAGACAAACATTGAAGGCCTATCGATCATTGAAGCAGCCAAATCTACTGCACATTTCAGAGGTATTCAGGGAAGGGTAAATTACGCAGAAGCATTTAATTCTTTACGCTTATTCATAAATATTTAATGATACAAAATTTTATGATCCCTCATTCAAGGCCAACATTAGATGAAAGTGATCTGTTTTCGGTATCTGAAGTAATTCGTTCAGGACGAATTGTCCAGGGTGAAGTGGTAGAAAAATTTGAGAAGAAGGCGGCAAAATTTATCGGTGTAGATGGTGCAGTGGCAACGAATACGGGAACATCTGCGCTACATCTCGCTCTTCTTGCCATAGGAATAAAAAAAGGCGACTACGTCGCGATACCAAGTTTTGTGTGTACCGCCTTGCTAAACGCGGTAAGGTATGTAGGCGCACATCCAACCCTGGTAGACATTGACCCTGAAACGTACAATATAGATATTCGCGATCTGAAAAAAAGAGTAAAAAAGTCTACAAAGGCTATAATTTTGCCACATCTGTTTGGCTTACCTGCGGATATTGACGAGATCATGTCGCTTGGAATACCGGTTATTGAAGACTGCGCACAAGCGATCGGTGCCATTTATAAAGGGGGAAAAACAGGTAGCTTTGGCAGGCTCTCCTGCTTCTCGTTTTATGCAACAAAAGTTCTTTCTACAGGAGAAGGTGGAATGGTGGTTTCTGATTCAAAAATTTTACTAAAAAAAATCAGAGATTTTAGAGATTATGATAACAAGAAAAGCTACTCAGTTCGTTACAATTACAAGATGACTGATATTCAGGCTGCAATGGGTATCGCACAACTTAAGAAGTTGCATTCTTTCCTATTGAAAAGAGTTAATATTGCAAAAAGGTATTCGTCAGCATTACAGGAATTTTGCAATGTTCCTTCTATCCGTTATAAAGACAGGAAACATATTTTTTTCCGCTTCCCTATTCAAATACAAGGAAATGTTTCAAAGGCTCTGGATTTTTTTTCCGAAAGAGGAGTCACCTGCGCACGACCTGTTTTTAAGCCGATACATAAATACCTTCAAATTAATGGCTTTCCAAATACTGACACGATTTGGAACAATACTATTTCTATACCAATATATCCATCCTTAACCGATAAAGAAATCTGTAAAATTCTAGATGTTCTTAAACTATACCTGAAAAAGGAAGGCTTAAGTTGAAACGTTTGATTGCTATTTTTAGTGAGAAAAATATTATTCCATGGAAACATATCGCAGGAATATGCCTCTTATCATTTATCTTCCTTGTATTTCCGGGAATAAGAGCCTGGTTTTTTTATCATAAAATAGAATGGATATATATATTCTTGTTTGCATTTCTGGTTGCATATTTATGTGTCCCTGTTGTCAGGAAGATTGCCCTGACATTAAATGTCCTTGATATTCCAGAGGAACGGAGAGTGCATAAAACGCCTACTCCTCTTCTTGGAGGCGTGGCTGTATATGTCGCATTTGCAGGTACGATTATTTATAATGATGTCTTTTCACTAGAATTAAAAGGCGTGGCAATCGGTGCTACCATCGTATTTATCACAGGGCTTATTGATGACGTGAATCATATCTCTGCAAAGCTAAAGCTGTTTGTTCAAATGATAGCAGTAGCTATTATGATTCATTATGGTGTAGTGGCAGACTTTTTGCCAAATGTTTGGTGGGGTAAGTTGTTTGAAGTTTTAATTACTTTTTTGTGGATGCTCGGAATAACAAATTCCGCAAACTTCTTTGACGGAATGGATGGTCTTGCAACGGGCCTTACTGTTATATGTTCGGGTTTCCTGGGTATTCTTGCTATTAAGACAATGCAACCTTATTTGATGCTCCTCTCAGTTGCATTAGCTGGCAGCTGCCTCGGGTTTTTACCTTATAATTTAAGATACAAAAAACCTGCCGCTATTTTCCTTGGAGATGCAGGGAGTACTTTCATGGGATTTATGTTAGCCGGTATGGTCCTGATGGGAGATTGGGGTGGTAAAGACCCTATAAAAGCATATGCCATGCCCATACTCATAATGGGCATATTTATTTTTGATATGGTTTATACGACAACTTCAAGAATTGCCTCTCATAAAGTTGTAAATTTCAGAGAGTGGTTGGAATTCACAGGCAAGGACCACCTTCATCATAGGCTTACCGCTCTTGGATTAAGCGCCAAACAGACAGTTTTTTTTATCTATTTTCTTACTGCATCGCTGGGTATGAGTGCACTGGTATTGAAAAACGGAAGTATAATTGATGCCTTCTTGCTTCTTTTTCAAGCGGTAACCATATATCTCATAATTGTCATACTGATGCTTAGAGGAAAAAAAGGGGAAGGGAGAAACAGAAGAAAAGAAGATAAGATAGAATAACGAGATGAAAACAGGGTGTAGGTTATTTAACCATATTCTCTCATTTTGTAATACTCAAACTCTTTTTCCCCAATATTACAGTTTACCAGCAATACCGGGTTCAACTAACAAGTACAAATATTTCTTATTCATGAAGTATTAGCCGTCAAGATGTCCCCCCGTTTTACATACATTACAATTTAATCAACTGTTTCGCTTTTAAATGACATTTTGTCGATCCTGTGATTGAAAGAAAAATGCGTTAATATTCGAAAGTGATCTGCTATAATCTGGAAATGGAAGAATATATTTTTCTCGATGATATAGCAACGGCCGACGTAGCAATAGAATCCCGTGGAGATACTCTGGAGGAATTGTTCACCGCATCTGCAATGGCAACTTTTGAAGTAATGGCAGATATCAGTGGCATTCAACCGAAAAGCAAGAAGACCCTGCACCTGGAGAATTCTGAAGTAGATGGATTGCTGTTTGACTGGCTTGCAGAATTAATATACTTAAAAGATTCAGAATATATGCTCTTCGGTAAATATAATATAACGATAACAAAAAATACGAATTACCAACTCGATGCCGAAATATTTGGTGAAGAAATTGATCAATCTAAGCACGATCTCAGATGCGACGTAAAGGCAATAACCTTTCACCTGTTCGAAGTGTATGAAAAGAGTGGCAAATGGATATCCAGATTTATTTTGGATATATAAGAGGAAGAATTCAGGGATTGAAAGATTGTATGGAAGACAACAAAATGGAAACAGAAATGAAAGTTAATAAAATTTCAGACTGTTTATGGGAAATCCCGAAAACAGAGAAGGAAGGTATGCTTGTCCCTGCGAGGATATACGCAAGCGACACACTTCTTGAGAACATGGATAAAGGTGTTTTTGAGCAGATCACAAATGTGGCCTGCCTGCCAGGTATTCAGAAATACGCGCTCTGTATGCCTGACGGTCATTGGGGGTACGGGTTTCCTATTGGCGGTGTCGCCGCTTTCGATACCGAGGAGGGTATTATCTCTCCCGGTGGGATAGGTTTTGACATTAATTGCGGAATGCGATTGATTACTACAAATTTAAAAGTAGATGAAGTAAAGCCTCGGATCCGGGAACTCGTCAATGAGCTGTTCCGGGCTGTTCCGGCAGGAGTGGGCGCCAAGGGTTCCCTGAAGGTTTCAGTATCACAACTTAAAGAAATTATGGAAAGAGGAGCTGACTGGTGTATAGAAAATGGTTACGGCCTGCCTCATGACCGTGAAAAAATAGAAGAATGTGGGCATATACCCGGCGCAGATCCATCAAAGGTGAGTGAAAAGGCTATATCGAGAGGAATAAACCAGTTAGGTACTCTTGGTTCCGGAAACCATTATCTGGAGATCCAGATGGTAACAATAGATAATATCTATGACGAGAAGGTGGCAAACGTATTTGGAATCAGAGAACGAAATCAGATAGTCATTATGGTGCATTGCGGATCGAGAGGTTTTGGCCATCAAGTCGCGACAGATTACCTTCGTGTATTCGATAAAGCAATGAAAAAGTATGGCATGACGGTAAGAGACAGAGAGCTTGCCTGCGCGCCTTTTAAATCACCTGAAGGTTCAGACTATTACAAGGCGATGCTTTGCGCCGCAAATAGTGCCTTTGCAAACAGGCAGATAATTACCCACAGGATCAGAGAAAGCTTCGCAAAGGTTTTTGATACCGATGCTGAAAAACTTGGAATAGAGATAGTGTATGATGTGGCTCACAATATCGCAAGGGTAGAGAGATATAAAATTAACGGTAAAGAAAAAGAGGTCTTAGTTCATAGAAAAGGTTCAACAAGATCATTTGGGCCCGGCAGGAAGGAGCTTCCTGAAATCTACAGAAACGTCGGGCAGCCTGTTATTGTTGGCGGTTCAATGCAAACCGGTTCTTATCTGCTGGCAGGTACTGAAAAAGCAATGGAGGAGACATTTGGTTCGACAATGCATGGCGCGGGCAGGACGATGTCAAGAAGCGCCGCTAAAAAGAGAGTAAGAGGTGATCAACTTCTGAAGACTATGGCCAAAGATGGTATTTATGTTAAGACCGCATCGATGTCCGGTCTGGCAGAAGAAGCCGGTATTGCCTATAAGGACATATCAGAGGTCGTCAACACTATGGACAAATTGGGTATAACAAAAAAAGTTGTAAAGCTGAAACCCATCGGAAATATTAAGGGATAACTTTAAGTGATAGGATATATTAATGGCAGAGATTGGAGTATTTAACAATTTAAGGGTAATAAAAGAAGTTGATTTCGGAGTTTATCTTGACGGAGGAGAACATGAGGAAATTCTGCTGCCGCGCAGGTATGTTCCTGAAAATTGCAAAGTTGACGATAACATCAGGGTTTTTATCTATCTCGATTCAGAAGATCGCTTTATTGCCACTACTGAAACTCCCTATGCCATGGTCGGTGACTTTGCGTTGCTGAAGGTTGTTGCGGTTGAATTTGTTGGCGCCTTCCTTGATTGGGGTCTGCTCAAAGACCTACTGGTACCTTTCGGTGAACAATCCCCAACTATGGAAATGGACAAATCGTATATAGTCAAAATATATGTCGATAAAAAAAGCAATCGTATTGCAGCCACAACGAGGCTGGACAGATACCTTGACAACGAACCGGGTAACTTTCACGCAGGACAGGAAGTGGAACTGCTGATATGCAATCAGACCGATATTGGTTATAAGGCAATTATAAATGGTACGCATTGGGGAATACTCTACTCTAACGAAGTGTTTCAACCATTAACGAGCGGGCAGAAAATAACAGGTTACATAAAAAAAGTGAGGAGCGATAATAAAATAGACCTTAGTTTGCACAAGCCCGGCCATGAAAGAGTCGATGACATAACAGATACAATTCTTAATGTCTTAAAAGAGCAAGGCGGGTTCATTTCAGTAACCGATAAAAGTACCCCGGAAACTATTTATAAACTGTTCGGCGTAAGTAAGAAGACGTATAAAAAAGCGATAGGCGCCATTTACCGGAAAAGGCTTATTACTATTGAGAATGATGGTATTAAGCTGATGAGTAAATGAAGTATAAAACGCATGGAATGTTAATGTCCAGCTCCTGTGGTTCTGCTAAATCCTTTAGACCAAATCTATCAGGTACATAGATATCACCATTATCTCTGGTCATCCAGGCGTCCTTATTCTGCACAAGTACAGTCAGTAAGGTTTCGATTACCTGTTCAAACATAATACCCAATTTAGGAGCACTTGCCTTATGGATCTTCGTTCCCAGGCCGCTCTGGCATATTTTAAAACCTCCGAGGACAGCGTTCAGGGACATAAAGTATCAGATTCATTATATGAGGGTATTCCTACGGCAACATTATATTTATTACTCTGCTTTTTTTCATGAATTTATACAATAAGTATTTTTACTAAGAGATTAATTACCTCTTAATATTTCGAGACTATTATCTCCGCAGTTAAACAATAAGTCTACGGCTGACATGTAAGGTTCAAAATCTCCAAATAATTGATTATATACAGGGTGTTTGAAATCCTGAAAGATTACCTCTATGCCTTCTTTCTCGAACAGTTCTAAATCCATGTATTTATTACCATCCTTCCCTGCCAGGTATTTATTGCCATTTAGGGTTTTGCAAATATCAATTAAGCGTTCTGTCGGTTCTTCTCTCAATTTTAAATCTGATGCTATAACAAGTTTGGTTTTGAGATCTAAAGCACTGATTAAAAATTTGATAATTGCAACGTTTATATCGACAAGGCGGTCCCAGCTGCGACTGAAAATATCCTCAAAAAAAATTTTGTAATTATCAAAGTAGATCGATTTTGAGTAGTTAGTAATAAGCGCCTGTAGATGTTTTCTGCCCCAGTTTGCTTTGTTGTTAATCCTTACTTCATCAATTTTTTCCGGAAACCGGTATAAGACGGGGACTGTTATCCACTGACAACCTTGAGCGGTTTTTATCCTGTTACGATTCTGCCACTCATTTTTTTTGAATTGGACATTATCTAATATTACAAATACATCTGCTTTGTCAATTTTATCAAGATAGCCCAGCCATGGAAGGTATTGTGGTTGGTGAATTGTTATAAGCATTTTTTTATAAGCTCCAGGCGGGTAATTGTGTTTAGAGCCTTAACTTTTTTGTGAGTTACAATTAAGTCTTTATTCTTATTGTTCTTTTTTAAACGTAACAAAAACAGGGTTGGTTACTATACCTCTGAACAGATAGCTTGTGTCTACCGCCAGCCGATAATAGATTTTTTCATTTGGATTAAAGTAATCATCGTCGTAAGCAATGTCTATCGAATCATCTGCTTCAAATGTTTTAATAACAGTTCCGTTTCTTATCAAATCTATGTTGAAACCTCTTTTCTTATATACAGAGGATTTGTGAGTTTTATCAACAGTTACAACTATTCTTATGCGTGGTTTTCCTGTAAGCTCTATTTCGTCTCCCATAAATGCCAGCTTGTCACTTTTAGCATCTTCAACAACAAAACTGTTCAAACTAAGCATATTAGCATCTCCCATAGCAGCATACATCTTACCGGTTGCAAGTGCATTCATTATTTCTTTATTGCTTTTCTCCTTTACCAGAAAGACTGTCTGTGTTTCATCAATAGCAAATCCATGTCCTTTGTAGTCGACCTCTCCGATTGCCCACACTGGCCTTTCTCTCATTCCTGCACAATACTGAAGTAAAAGCTTGTCCCAGATTCCACCTGGCAGACCAACATGTCTCATCCCTTCACTGAAAACTGCGATACCTGTATAGCCGAAAGTATTAAGAAGGTCTTCCTCGTATGGTGACGATATGATATTAATATCGTCTTGTTCCATAGTTTTTTCTACTTCCGGATGCGCCCAGAATGTTAAGGCTCCATAATTGTTTGCGTGATCAATAAGATACTGGTATGGCCCCACACCTTGTTCACCATGATATTGATCGTAAAGAGGCGTCTTAAAGGGAAAATTATTCACCAAAAATACTGCTCCTGCAAAGAAACATATGATACCGAATACTTTGCCAGGCTCTTTGTTACCCGAACGTTCATGTTTTGTTGAGGCTGGCTTTTTACTTAGTGAAATAAGGCACCATCCAAATATGAAAAAACAGACAGGCCATAATCGGAAAATAGATTCTATATTGAATATCCCCGGAAATCCATTTCCCACTGACGGTAGGTTTTCGTAATCAGATGGGTTCTCCAATCCAAATACCAGGATATGCTCATTGCCTTTTACTAATGCCAGGTTTTTCTTAAAAAAACTTCCTTGCCAATAGTAGAAAGGGATAGACTCTGCACCGTGGATCAGGACCATATCGGGGTATTTTTTATTTAATTCTTCGATTGTATTGATGTAATTCGCGGCTCCATATTTAAGAATGGAATTTTGATCGACAACCTTCTGGATAATTGTCCTTAAGGGCGGCACTCCGTAGGTCCATTTCATTGTGTCATGATCAGTGAAAATTACAACTTTTATACCGCTTTCTCTCACAATCTCAACAATTTCCTCTGGTGTATTCTCTCCATTTCCCATTGTGGTGTGTACATGGATAACACTTGGAATGAGTTTGTATTGTTCCGCATAACAGATATTTACAGACAGATTTGAGTTGCTTAAGAACAGGCAAGTAAAAACGATCAGAACAAAACTTGAGTATAGGTTTTTTTTTCTAAACATTATTTTAAAAGTAATTGTGTATTAATAATAATTCTTCCATTTTTCTTAAATGGAAGCTAAGGGTGAGTTGCTTTTGTATTAGTTTTTTTCAAACCCAAAGATGTTGGATAGTATATCATAGATCAATTAAAATCTATATAATTCTGTACATCTTGTACATGCAGGATATCTCTTTTCTCTCTTTGTAATCTTTCTAAAACGCATGTATTTTTCACTGTTCCATATTTTACGGAAAGACTCCTTCCTTACGTTGCCGGGGGTAAAATTTAATGATTGGCAGGGTCGAACTGAACCATCTGGGAAAATATATGAGACCATCCAGGGGCTGAGACATTTCTTGCCATAACCGGAAGAGGTAAAATCAAACTCAGTATAATATCTCCTGATTTCATCATTTGTGAAGTTTGGGTAAAAGGCAATTTTCAATTTAGAGTTACTTGCTTTTATATCTTCTATTTTTCGGAGAAGAAGCTCCACGTCAATATCGGGTAGACTATCCCTGACAAAACCCTTCCAATCATTACAAACCATTCCATAGTAGCTCTTAAAAATTTTATTATGTTGGTCATACATCTCTTTGCTTAAGAATATCAGGTGATGAAATGTGATTGCACTTGCCATTAATCCCTCTGCAATACTGATCAGCTCGTCAAGATGCTTGTAATTTATCTCAAATATTGTGCTTGAGATATTTACAACAGGTTTATTTAGTCCAGATTTCTTCTTAATGTCTCTAATTAATTTGAAGCCTTTCGCCGCCCTGTCAAATGTGCCTTTTGCACCTCGCACCTCATCATGTATTTCATGCGGGCCATCCAGTGAAAATATAATTTCGTCAACACCCAGACTGACAATAGAGTCTGCATACTTTTCCAATAGTATTCCATTAGTAATTATATTGCAGCGCATACCCTCTTCCTTTATACGGGAAACTACCTTTTCCCAATTCGAATACAATAAGGGTTCTCCTCCAAAGAGGGTTACATTTGGTTTGAATGTCTTTATGTCATTTATAATTTTATATATTTCGTCAAGTGATAGTTCGTCCTTTAATTCTTCAGGTGGCATCTCTCTGGATGTTCCTGAAGTGCCCCACTGTCCACACATCTTGCACCTGAGATTGCACCTGTAAGTGAGGAAAAGATCAACTGTTTCCGGATAATGACTGTATCCATCGTGGATTGTGTAGGTTAAATAAGATAGCAACCGCTGTTTAAATGCCTTCCATGCATAACCGGGCTGGGTAATTGATTTAGAAAAATTTCTTTTTAAATTACGTAATTGAATCATCTTTTTCCAGCAAGTAGTTTCCCATAATTAAGCAATCTATACCGGTTGAGAAAAAACAGCGAATAGCCTCTTTTGGCGTAGTAACTACAGGCTCTCCTGCCACATTGAATGAAGTATTCAGCACAATAGGAATACCACTAATCTCTCCAAAATTCTTAATAACATCATAAAAAAGTTTGTTATACTTATAATCGACTGTCTGGATTCTTGCTGTTCCGTCTGTATGGGTAACCGCAGGAATAGATTTCCTTTTTTCAGGTTTTACATCACAGATAAAAAGCATAAAAGGCGATTCCTGATCAAAGTCAAAAAACTCCCTGGCCGATTCCTTCAATACTGCAGGTGCAAAAGGTCTGAAATCTTCCCTGTGTTTTACATACTTGTTAACAATATCCTGCATATCGCCTCTCGTTGCATTTGCCAGGATACTTCTGTTGCCCAATGCGCGAGGGCCCCATTCTGCCCTTCCTTGAAACCATCCGATAATCTTTCCGTCATTTATTAATCCAGCACACTTTTTTGCAATATCCTGGTGGTGTGTATACTTTAACTTATCAAGATCAAGCTCCGCCTTTATCTCTTCATTTGAAAATTCAGGTCCCCAGTATGCATGATTAATAACAAAATTTCTGCTATTGCCCAATATGGTATTATAAATGTAATAAGCGCTTCCGAGTGCTGTACCGGCGTCATGTGCTGATGGCTGCACAAAGACAGATTCGAAAGGAGAATCCTTCAACACTTTATAGTTCATTGAACAGTTTAAACCAACACCACCGGCAATACACAAATTATTTACCCCTGTTTTCTTATGAAGATAATTGGTTATGTGTAAGGCCGTATCTTCCAGAACTTTCTGCAGGCTTGCGGCAATATCCTTATGTCTCTTTTCAACTTCCTGGTCCTTAGTCCGAATTGGCCCGCATGCATCGATGAATTTCTGGGACATAAAACCTTCTTTCGAACCGGCACTTGCCCAATATGTGAAATAGTCCGGGTTCATCCGGTATTCTCCGTCGGGTAATAATTTAACCATATCTTTAAAAATATCAATGTATGCGGGTTCACCATATGATGCAAGCCCCATCACCTTGTATTCGTCATTTCCATGCTGGAATCCAAGATATTTTGTTACGGCGGCATAAAGGATACCTAAAGAGTGCGGAAATTTAATCTCTTTAATTTTTTCAATTTTGTTGCCGGTGCCTTTGCCCATCAATGTGCTTGTCCATTCACCCATATAGTCCATAGTAAGAATCGCGGATTCTTCAAATGGTGATGTGAGAAAGACACTTGCCGCATGTGTCATATGATGTTCCAGGAAATGTATTTTGGTGTTTTTATTTTGTTTAAGTTGCCTTAATTCAGAAAGGTAATGGCCTGTACTATTAATTTCATCGACTATATAACCGAGAGAATAAAATGGGGCTTTTGGAATTTTTAATATTCTATACGGAATCCTTTTAGATATTCTTAACCAGGGCTTATAGCTGAAGCCTATATGGTCAATATCTTTTAATGTTATATTTGCTTCTTTCAGGCAGTAGTCAATTGCCTGATAAGGCATACCACCTTCATGCTTTCTTCGTGTAAATCTCTCTTCTTCAACGGCAGCAATTAACTCCCCGTCTTTTACTAAAACAGCAGCTGCATCTAATGTGTATCCTCCTATACCAAGGATGTACAAGGTTTATCTCCTCCTTCTTTATAGCTTAAAAAATACCCTTTTTAATTTTTGAAAAATTTTTGTGTCTTTAAATGACAAAATGTTCAATGCTCCATCCAATTTTTTCTTGAATATGAAAAAATTATCCGTTGTTTCTATACCGATTCTTTTGAGTGCAAAGATATCGGTGTTGTTACCATTAATTCCGTACACGTTAGAGCATGCGTATGCATACTTAGATGCCTTAACCGTTTTTATTATTTCGTCATTAAAATCTACCATCGTGCCAACCGGATAAGCAAAAGAATTTATCTTCAGGCCAAGTTGTGATTCTAGTATATCCTTAGAGCCTCTGATTTCTCTTATAATCTCTTCACTTCTTAAACCTGTCAATATTCGATGGGAAACAGTATGGGAACCAAATGAGATGTTGTTACTCTTCATTTCGTGTATTTGAGATTGGGAAAGGTATTTGCCTTCCTTATCATTGATAAAATCACTTATCAGAAATATAGTTGCCGGGAAATTATGCTTATTGAGCAAAGGATAAGCGTAGCGATAGTTATCACTGTACCCATCATCAAATGTAATTACTATGGAACCGGAAATCTTTTCAATATCAGTTTGTATATATTCTACTGCTTCTTCCAGAGAAATTACTTTATAATTTTCTTTAATATACTGCAGTTGTTTTTCAAACTCTTCAGGAGTAACGGTTTCATCAGGTTCGATTTCATTGCTGATGCTGTGATATGTCAGAATCGTTAATCCTTTTTTATTCGTTTTGTTTCGGCAGACGCGTTGGTATCCCGAACAAGTTGTGATGATACACACTACATTCTTAATAATCTTTTTCAGTAAATATCTTGGCGAGATAGCAGTCATAAATCAGATTGATTTAAATACATTTATAATTTTCTCAATAGAGTTATCATCAAGATATGGATGGGATGGAAGTGTTAACAATCTCTCGGCGATATAAAGTGCATTGGGAAATAACTCTTCCTGCATATCATACCCAAGGTCATATAAATGATGCACGGGTTTCAGGTACATTCTTCCGGTATCAATTCCCCTGTCCCATAGCTCTGCCTGTACTCTTTCCATAGTTTTTATTTCTTTAAAGACTACCGGTAAATGATTGAACACAGGAGTACTGTTTTCTGTTATCTCCGGTAATATTAAATGTTCATTATCTTTTAATGCATTGTAGAGAGCCATACCTTTTTTAAATCTTATTTCGTTGAATTCATCAAGCCTGTTAAGGAGGCCTAGACCGATTATTGCCTGAAAATCTGAATATTGTTTTGGTTCAAAACTGGCGTGTACTGTTGTATGTTTAAACGGGGCAATCATCTTATAGAACGGTCCATAGATAACAGGCCTTGTTACTAATGATAATGTTATAAGGATAAAAGGAATTTTTATCTTAAAGGACGAGTCCTGCTCCGGAAGTAAATCTTTCTCTTCTTTTATGATTTTTGCAAGTTTGTCGGAGTTTGTTACGAGCATGCCACCATTAAAAGTAGAGAAATTTTTGCCTCTGCATAAGCTGAAGCAACCGGCATCTCCCAGCGTTCCAACCTTTTTGCCGTCTAATATTGCCCCGGGTGCCTGTGCCGTATCTTCCAGGACGAAGAACCCATTCTCTTTAGCGATCTTTAATAATAAGTCTATCTTATAAGGAAAACCGAAATGATATATCGGTAAAACACATAGCGTGTTCTCATTGATAACTTCAGGCAAGCGTTCGAGATCCATTGTGAAAGTATCTAGAGAGCTTTCACAGAGTACCGGTATTAAGCCGGCTTTTCGTATGGGTAGAACCAGGGTAGGAACAGTATAAGCGGGTATCACAACTTCTTGCTTGTTTGAAAGTTTTTTCAGTGCCTTGAGAAATATATATATGGAGGTCGTACATTTGTTAAATGAAAAAGCGTGGTTTGATCCCATGTACTTTGCAAAGTTTTGTTCGAATTCCTCAATATAAGACTTGTTTCCGAAATAAGATTTAAACCCTTTAAGTATTTCAAATATTGATAACGGAACTGCTGTCGTTGGAATCTTTCTTAGCAAATCAATAAACCTCTCTTTTCTGGATGTAGAAAACAAATATAAACGTACTTCCGACAGAGATTACAATCTCCATGTTTCCGGAGACGAATTTTGTTCAGCTAGTACCTTAACAAAAATATTTTGACCAAATTTGGCAAAAAAAAGAATTCACCGCAAAGCCGCAGAGTACGCAAAGGATGCAAATACTTCAAAAAGTTTTCTTTTTCATTTACTGGACAATTTCTATGATTCGACGAATCCAGAAAGAAGGAAATTCTAGATATTTTTTTTTGTTTCTCTTTGCGCACTCTGCGGTGAGCTGTTTTCTCTTCCGACTCGTTTGGGTTAGGAAACTCCGGGATTATAGACCAACAGCCGGATATATTCAAGCGGTTATGTCTACAATTTATAAAAAATATTGAACTGATAATTACTGATATCCCACTT
>JANLHC010000292.1 GCA_024654465.1 Candidatus Scalindua sp. | reverse complement strand
TTGTCTTCAGGAAATCACTGAGATTTGGTGCTCTGGTTTCTTCAGGTCTAAAGATCAGGTCAGGTTTCTACAGGCAGTTCCTGTTTGGGTTCATGCTGGCAGGTGTACCACTCCTTATCTACTATGGACTCGGGCTTCTTACCGGTGCGTGGATTATCCACATAGATTATGATTCGGTTGGAGTTACAATATTATACATTGTTAAATATGCCTTGATAGGCTGCCTCATAGGAGTTATAGAGGAGATACTTTTCAGGGGTTTTGTGTTGCAGTCTTTTCTGGAAAGTATGTCTTTACCTGCGGCTGTGTGCGCGTGTAGCTTGATTTACTCGATGCTTCACTTTTTTAAAGCTGATGTCTTTGTGTCTACGGGGTTTCAACCTTTTGTTGGTTTTACGACCATGGCGCAATTTTTTAAGCCGATGGTTTTTGAGTTTTTTAAAAACCTGCCGGCAATTATCGGGCTCTTTCTGGTTGGTGTGGTGCTGTCTTATGCATTTATTAAAACGAAATCATTGTATCTCTCCATTGGCCTGCATGCAGGAATGGTATTTATGATGAAGGCAGATGCTCTGTTCCTCGTTCGTGTCAGGGAAAAGCTGGGATGGTTGTTTGGTGATAGCAAGTTAGTAACAGGAGTGCTCGTTTGGTTCTTTTTAATATTAATTTTATTTGTAATAAAAATAATTTATAGTAGAACAGTATCTGTTAATCAGGGGAATGACATTTGAATTCTGGAGTAAATATAAATGGAAAAAACATTAAAAGAACTTGCTGATTACCTGGGTGGAGAGGTGATTGGTGATGAAAATGTAAAGATAAAAGGTGTTATGACAATTGATGAGGCCAGGGAGGGTTATATCACCTTTGTCTCTAATATAAAATATCTCAAAAAGGTTGAAGAGACTGCGGCATCGGCAATTCTGGTCTCGCCGGGGATAGTGGCTAAGGGCAAAAACCTGCTGGTTACGAAAAACCCTTACCTTGCGTTTGCAAAGGTCGTTGATCTGATGATGAACCCGAAGAAAGTTTATCCCGGGACATTGGATGACTCCGCCAGTGTAAGTGATTCAGCTGAAATAGGCTCCAATGTAACAGCTTACCCATTTGTCTTTATAGGTGAAAATGTAAAGGTGGCTGATAATGTAGTTTTATATCCCGGTGTTTATGTCGGGGATGATTGTCATATAGGGAAGGATACCGTAATCCATCCCAATACCGTTCTCCACAAAGGAACAATAATTGGAGAACGTGTAGTGGTTCATAGTAATACCGTCATTGGCTGCAGTGGTTATGGATATGCACCAGATGGCAAAACATACTATAAAATACCTCAGGTTGGGATTACTGTAATTGAAGATGATGTTGATATAGGCGCTAATACCACGATCAACCGTGGTGTACTGGGGGAGACAAGGATCAAAAGAGGTACAAAGATAGACAGCGAGGTAATGATTGCGCATAATGTTGAAATCGGTGAAGATACACTGATAACTTCACAGGTCGGCATTGCCGGTAGCGTTGAGATTGGCAATAACGTTATCCTGGCTGGAGGGGCCGGTATTGCGGGCCATATTAAGGTGGGAGACAATGTGAAAGTGGGTGGCTGGTCAGGGGTTATAAAAGACCTGCCTTCAGGTGGCACATTCCTGGGTACACCGGCGATAGAGATCGAAAGAATGAGAAAGTGTTTTGTCATTATACAAAAATTGCCGGAGATGAAAGATACGATAAAAGATTTACAGAAGAAGATTAAACAGCTGGAAGAACGGTCGGAAAGATGGAAAGATTAGGATTGATAGCAGGTAATGGAAGATTCCCGATACTCTTTGCACAGAGCGCAAAGGCAAAGGGGATAAGTGTCATAGCCGTTGCTATTGAGGGGGAAACTTCTCCTGAGATAGAACAATATGTTGAGAAACTTTATTGGGTCGGTATCGCCAAGATGGGCAAAATGATACGAACATTGAAGAACGAACATATAGGGAAGGCTGTTATGGCGGGGGGATTGACAAAATCACACATACATTCAAGATTCAAGCATTTAAAGTTAAGGCCTGACATGAGGGCTATTAACATGTGGTATAAGAAACTCAGGAGCAAACACGACCATTCTATCCTTGAAGCAGTTGCAAACGAACTCGCCATAGACGGTATAGAACTTATCAGTTCAATAGATTACGTGCAAGACCTTTTGGCAGAGAAAGGTTGTTTGACTAAGAGGAAACCATCCGAAAATGAAACGGCCGATATAGAATTCGGTTGGAAGATCGCCAAAAAAGTTGCGGGGATGGAGATAGGTCAATGCATAGTGGTAAAAGATAAAATAGTCCTGGCTGTTGAGGCGATTGAGGGTACAAATGAAACCATCAAGCGTGGCGGTAAACTTGGCCGCAGTAAGGTTGTCGTGATTAAATTAAGTAAGAAAGGACAGGACCCGCGTTTCGATGTGCCAACCATTGGTACAGAAACTATAGAGTACTTAAAAGAAGCTGGCGTATCCACATTAGCGATAGAGGCGAAAAAGACTTTGATTCTTGATAAAGAAGACACGATTAAACTGGCAGACAAATATAAAATCTCTATAATCGCGATATAAAAATTTCTTCATGACCTTCCTGCAAATTGTCTGTCGTTCTCGTAATAACTTTGCTAACTTGGCAAATGAATCCTGGGATGTATCATCGATTTGTAGAAGGTCACGCAAAGAGTTAAGCTCAGTTTTGAGGAATTTTAATGCAGCTTATGGATATTTGTATTTTGAGGTACGTGTGAAGTATTTAACAACCGGTGTTCTCATCTTATTAGTTGCTTTTCTTAGCTTATTTCATACACCGCATACAAATATCTGTTACAGTGCAAACCCTTCATCAACGATAGTTAATAATGTTTATTCTTCGGTTGTGCTAATTACGGATACAGAGATAAAGATCTCAATATGGGATGCGTTAACTTTTGCTTCCTATTTTACAGTTGGCGTTGGCAATCCGGTACCCGTTCATATAGAAAAAACGGGAGGGACTGGTTTCCAGACCAGATGGGGAATAGTAACAAATTCGCATGTAATGAAAAATAAACCTAAAGTGGTATTAACTACATTTTACAAGGCAAGCTATCATATTAAGAACCTGACAAGTATAAATTATAGAGGCCAACACGTACCCGGGTATGATCCTAAACAAATGGAGTCTACAGTTAAAGAAGCAACTATGTTTGATTGGGGAGATGCTGGTATCGATTTGGCGTTAATTCGTGTAAAAGTACCCGGGGCTTTTGTTTTGCCTCTGGCAAAAGAAGTGAAAAAAGGTGATAAAGTCTTTACGTTAGGCCATCCAAAGTGGGAAAAATTTACTCCGGCAATAGGTAGTATTAATCGAATATATAAGCGTGGAGGAATAAAATACATAGAGATGTTTATTAAAAATGCTCCCGGTAGCAGTGGCAGTCCTGTCTTGAATATGAGGGGGGAAGTTGTAGGAATATTATGGGGTGGAAATACAAAGCATACTATTGCACAAGCCGTACACGTTGAAGAGTTGAGAAAAGTGTTTGGTTTACCGATGTATAAGGTACCCGGGAGAAGACAACCAATCGCAATAGAATCCCGGGATAGGGCTGTTTACTCCACAGAATACTCTCGCTTATTTCATCGTCCTGATTGCAAGGCGCTTATCATTAACCCTGGAAATTTAATAGAGTTTCCCTCTAGAGATGACGCAATAAAGAATGGTGGAGTTGCCTGTCCTGAGTGTAACCCTTAGGCTCTCTTTCGAGAGGACTCCAATTCTGGAATCCTCTCGAAAGAGAGGTCTGCCTTCTGATCTTCGTGCTAATAAAGGAAAGCTTGAAAACCGCCTGTCTGCGTAAGGATACGTACAGGTAGATAGGTTTTCACTTTACAACCTGGCCGAACCGGAACATACGTGGGATTGCTTAGCTTCGCTTAAGATATCCAATCCCTTTTTGGTTCT
>JANLHC010000289.1 GCA_024654465.1 Candidatus Scalindua sp. | reverse complement strand
CTTCGTTCCTGATATATATGTCTATCTGGCTTTCGTAACAATCCTTATAAAGATTATTGAACTGTTCTTTAATCATTTTGTCTGCCAACCTGAAATCCGGTTCAGAATTCAGCAGCCCGCATTTGATAAGCTGGGCAATTATGTGTACACTGGGTGAATCGCAGGAAGTAGAGCTAATATTACAGCTTTCTTCAAACACAACTAGAAGCCTTTCAGCCTCTTTATTATCTCCTTCCTTTATCTCTACAAACACCTGTAATAATTTACCAAGATGAGAATCAGGGTATTCCATCTCCAGCTCTTCTAATATTTCCCTGGCTTCTTCAATCTGGTCAACCGAATATGCCGTATACCCACTCCTGACAAGATCATCAAATGTCTGCGCATCGGCAGAAGAATTCAGGATAATTAGTAAAATCAGTATGGTAATCATTATGGCCTCCTTTCTTTTATTGTAATAATTTTTTTCAACGAACTGCTACGATTACGTTGTCGGGATCACGAACATATAATCTTTTTTCATCAATCATTATTACCGTTTCAATGATGAGGATATATGAATCTTCTATTTCTTTGAATGTGCCTATCATTCTTGAAATCTCATTAGCTGTCACATTATTTTCTTCAATGATGAGCTTCAGCTTAGACTCTAATATCGCAATCATCCTTGTATCTAAAGGTGCATAAAACAGCTCATATCGGCAGTTTGGTATGCCTGCAAATTGGGGCTGAGAAAGTAGATTCCTGAAGAGATTGCGATCTTCCAGGAGAGCAGACGGGAAGCTTCCGTATGGCCAAGCTTTATCTATTCGCTCCATTCCGGAGTTGTTGATTATAAAATAGTATGGTTTTCCCGATTTGACTTCCGGCCTGGCAATCAATTGATAGCCGTAAAAAGAGAGTCCTTGTTTATATAGCTTACTTTTGCCGTGGTCATCTATGAACAGTAACGGGACTCTCTCGCCTTTTCTCACCTTGTAATTGTTAATAAGATTTGCTCTGTACTTTCTGAAGTCAAAATTCTTAACAATTTTTAAAGGCTCTTTTACTACGTTTTTCACTTCTGACAGTGAGACCGGCTTTGTAACAGGCTTCTTCGCAACTTTGCGAGCGGCAACCTTCGGCTTATCTTCAGGTTGTACCGCCAGTATTTCAGGGACTCTCTTCTCTTCTTTCTCAGCATTTACCGGTACAGGCTGTTCTTTAAAAGCTAAATGTTCCTTCCGTTCTAACAGCTTTTCCAGCTTCCTAACTGGTTTTTGATCATTATCGTCAATCTTCTTTCTTTCCAGCTTTTTAATAGCCGTTTGTGGTGTTGGAAGGTAAATAGTGCTTGCTATCCTCGTCTTTTTCTTTGACTTAACTTTCTTCTTCTCTACAATTTTTGTCTCTTTTTTGTTCTCTTTTTTCTTCTGTATCAGTTTTTCTTGTACAGAAGATGTTTTCAACATTACAAGCCAACCGTTCTGATATACTACCAGGCCGATTACAAAGCCCCAGAACATCAGCGTCAAAATAGTCCCTTTTTTAATTTTAAATCTATTCATCATTCTGTTTCCCTCCCAGATAAATAATGTTGTACTGTAACATTTGCGTTAAGTTCGTTTAGAATACTGTAGAGATATAACGTATCCTCACTGGGTGCTTTTGGGTCAATTTGAAGTATTATTGATTTGTTCGCAACATCAACCAGTCTTGCGCCAATTTCTGTTCTTAATACGGGAGTTCCTTCAACAATATACCTTCCCCCATCATGCGGAATTATAATCTTGATCGAATCTCCACTACTGCTTTCCGAGTAAACCTCAGATTTGCCGCTTAGTGTAGGAAAATCGATCTCTCTTTCAAACAGTACTTTTACCGGCTCCTTTTGCTTGATTTCCACAAACATGTATCCAATGACCAGAACACCGCATAGAAGAAAAGAGATGTCAGCAAATATTATGTTAACATGTGATGTTTTCATTATCCCACACCCTCCAATTTTCTTTGAGGCTCTGTTTTGTTTGACTTATTATTCTTATAACAGCAGATTGTTGTTTTAGGATTCCTGGATGGCGGGTGTGTAATGAAATAAATCAAGTCCTTATAAAACACCTCTTCTTTAAATTTCTCTATCTCGGACTCCACTCTCATTTTTAGCTTAGCATAGTATGACCCCATCAAGCCTGATGCACATGCAGCAAAGAAAGACGATTTAATCCCGACTGCCAGGTAGAAGAATAGCTGCTGAAAGCCTTTGCTTGCATCGAAATTGATAAGCGTGTAGAAGAAACTCCATAGCGTGCCTGCGAATCCAATAACCAGTATGGTAGCAGCAAAATTTTCAAAAACCGATGTGTGGGGTACCTTAAGCAGATTATCTACGTTTTCGTTTATGTCGTCCTTTAATGCACCATAATCATCCAAGCGGCTCTTTAAGCCCTCTTTTAGTACTGATACAGAAGCTTTTATCAGTGGGTCATTTGTGGACATAACCAGCTTTTCAGCGCTTTCCAGGTCCCCTGTACTTAAGTATCCCGATATTTTGTCTCGACTGCTCTTATAACGAGTGATGTTTTTTGAGAGGTTGCGGATTTTCTGCCTGGAATCAAAATACTTGGTCATCGCTACGTAACACATAAATAAAAAAGGTATTCCCCAGGCCAGGTCTAAAAGCCCCATATTTAAAATTTTAAGCATTATTGTCTCCTTTCTAAATTAAGTTAAATCTTCGACAACTACTATTCCCCACGAAAAGCACGAAAGTATGTTCTCACGCAGAGACGCTGAGTTCGCTAAGAAAAGAATATTCTTAACGCTAAAACCACTTGGCGTTCCTGTCGGCTTGGACATAGCTGTCCGACAGTTCAACTGTCGGACACACAAGACAATGGCAGTTCTACTGCTAAATCGAGGACATTGTTACCCCTTCGTGCTAATTAGTGCAATTCGTGTCTATTATCTAAACCTTGGCGTGCTTAAAGAATCAGGTATAAGTGTCTTGAGATTGTTAAACCTCCCCAGAATAGCCTCCTCGAACTCTGCTTCATATTTGCCGGTATCTTCCTCCTCCACCATGATGTTTCGTCCTATTTCCTCAACCTGTATCTCAATATTTACATTAGCGAGTTCTGACTCAAGCGCCGGTATCTGCTTCTCAACCTCGACCAGCTCACCCTCCAGTTCCTTGATCTTTTGTGTGTACTGTTTTACCGATACCTTTAATAACTCAGGATTACGTGCAAATTCAGCCTTCTTTTTCGTCAAACCTATTTGCAGTCTCTGTATTGCTATTGTCAAACTCTTTTTCTTCTCAACCAGGTTTTCAAGCTCTTTGCCTCTCAGGCTTACTTCAGTCTTCATGCCCGGATAAGGATCAGCCAATTTGATGGCCTTTTTGGCAAAATTTAATCCCCTCTCTTCCTTCTCCTTATTGGCTTTTATATCAGTAGTTCTCTCAGTTACATATACCTCTTCACCGGCAACTGCAACCGCCCCCTGTACGACCAAAGACATGATTACCAAACCAACAACAGTTATTACTTTTAATCTTAAAAACATGACTACACTCCTTTCGTAAAATTAATTGTTATGAGCAAAAAGAATTATTCATAACATGATTTAATATCCAAACTTACTCCTGGACTCCTCTATTGCTGCCCTTATTTCCTCAGATCCTTGTCTACATTTCTCAACATTAAGGTAAGACTTCTCTCTTTCGTTAAATTCAATAGTCAGCTTCAGGAAGTTATCCAGGTCCTTTAATCCATTTACGATCCCTCTTTGCAAACCTTCCGGTGATGGAAAGACATCTTTTATGGTATGTTCTATCATCCCACTAGTAACAAACTTTTTAGCCTCGGCTTCGTAATACTTTATAAACTTATTTAAATGTTCTCTAACTGCCACAAGATCTGATTGTAAAAGTTCAATTGCTTCCAGCCCTTCTGAATCTCCCTCTTTTCTCAAGAAATCCCTTAGCTTTCCCAGTTCCGGAGTTACTTTGAGAATTGCCGTCTCCATATCTTTCATCGTTTTTACCTTTGTGTGCAAGCCCTGCCCGGTCTTCTCAAATACTATTGCATAATTTTCTTCTGTAGGATTTGCCTTGTAGTCTTTTAAGGCTTTTGCAAAACTATTCGTTTCCTGATTTTGAAGTATTGAAAATGAGGAGGAAATGTGTTTAAGCTCATTTTCCAGTATTTTCTTGCTTTGCTCATCA
>JANLHC010000285.1 GCA_024654465.1 Candidatus Scalindua sp. | reverse complement strand
ATTCTAATATGCACACGTTAATCTTGTCGTGACTCTTAGTTTGGGAGGGAAGGGATTTATCTCAGCATAAAGGAGGGAATTTATCTCAGTGCTATCGGACAAAGTAAGAGAAAGATACATTGATATCAAAAGAGTATCCAGATACACCTCTCTCCCTGTTAAGACCATATACGATTGGTCGAGTCAGGGAAAATTCCCTTGTATAAAATTTGGTAGACGTGTTCTTTTTGACATTCAAGACGTGGATAAGGCAATGGCTAATTTGAAAAGACCATATTCTATGTTAGAGAACCGTGTTAGCAAAATCATTGGAGACCTTCATGGTAATGGTATATAATTCTGCCTGTAACAGTCATGTAGATACTGTCAGGCTTCGGAAGGGAGGTAAAAACATGTTTTTAAGAGGCCGAATCTGGTGGATTAAAGTAAGACATGATGGAAAAAAGGTAGAAACAAGTCTTGGAACTTCAAATCGAAAACTTGCACAAGCAATAGAGGCGAAGATTCGGACTGAAATTATCGAAGGTTCTTATTTTAAGAAATCAAAAGGGAATAAGATAACTGTTGCTAGTCTGATTGATAAATATCTCGTTGAGCATTCAAAACCAAACAAGGGAGAGTTTACTTATATAAATGACAGATATTTATCTAAAAAAATAGTTCAGCAATTTGGTAATCAATATCTCAATGATGTAAAACCCATGCATATTTCAAAGTTTATTACAGAAAGACGTAATGATGGGGTAGGGGATGTTAGTATCAATCACGAGCTTCGCCTGTTACGTCATGCGTTTAATCTGGCTATTCATGAATGGGAATTAGTTGACGAGACTCCATTTGCCAGATTCAAGATTCCCAGCGGTGATGTTAAGCGAGTAAGATATCTTTCTCAAGATGAAGAAGCGCGGCTAATGGATGCCCTTCCTGAATGGTTAAAGCCTATTGTTACGATTGCGAGAGAAACAGGATTGAGATTATCCAATATTATTAATTTGGAGTGGAGTCAGGTTAATATATTTTCCCGGATGATCAATCTTGCGATAACGAAGAATGGAGATCCGCATAGTGTACCAATGACTGATAATGTTTTACATATTCTAAAAAAGTTATATATGGTCAAGGAAAACGATTATGTATTTGGTTATGGCAAGGGTGGTAAACCATTTAACAGGCATTGGGTAAGCAAATCATTCAAGGATACATGTAAGAAAGCAGAAATAGAGAACTTCAGATTTCATGATTTAAGACATGATTTTTGTTCGAAGTTAGTTCAGTTGGGGGCTGATCTTTATTCAGTTGCGGGTTTGGCAGGGCATAAGGATATTAAAACTACTCAGAGATATGCTCATTTAAGCCCTGAAAAACTACGATCTACTATCCAGAAATTAAATTCTGGTGACAATTTGGCGACATTGGGAGAAAATGGAAATCCTCAAGATGTCGTAAGTTGTTGATTTGTATAGAGCGGGCGATGGGATTCGAACCCACGACACCCAGCTTGGGAAGCTGGTATTCTACCACTGAATTACGCCCGCATTCAAGTCTGGTCGTAAACAAGGATAAAGAATTATATCTATCCAAACTTTATCATGTCAAGCATTATTGCTCTCACACGATAAGGTCTAAAGTCCTTATATTCACGATAACGCAGGGTATGATGGCGTATATTTGGAGCCTTGATATGAATTGCGATGTTTTAATTCATTGGTAATTGCGGCAAATATCTCACCCTTGGTTGCTTTCCAGACAGGTGCAATTAAGGAGTCGCCATGTGTATCACCAACTAGTCGCTGCACAACTATGTCAGGAGAAATTCTTTCTAAAAAATCACAGGCAAGTGAGACATACTCCTCCACTTTCAATGTCTTAATGTTACCCCTGACGTAATCCTCAGCCATCGCCGTGTTCTCAGCAATGTACAGATGGTGAAGTTTTATTCCGTCAATACCCAGAGAAGAAACTGTTCGGGCCGTTTCCATCATGTCATTCCTATCTTCTCCGGGAAGACCAAGGATTACGTGAACACATATTTTTATATCACCCCTGTTTTTCGTACGTATTACAGCATCTTCGAAAGAGTTGTAATCGTGTCCACGATTTACCAATCGCAAAGTACGGTCGTGAATTGATTGCAAGCCATACTCAACCCATACATGGTATTTTTTAGTATACGTATAAATAAGAGCCAGTATTTCATCCGTAATACAGTCAGGTCTCGTCCCAATAGAAAGACCAATGACATCTTTGTTTAACAACGCTTCATCATATCGAGCCTTTAGCGTATCAACATCTGCATATGTATTTGTAAATGCCTGAAAGTAAGCAATGAACTTTTCCGCACCGTATCTTTTTTTTAAATACTCCACACCTTTTTCAACCTGCTCTTTTATGGGTGAGATGGTTTCCCGTACATTTGGGCTGAAGCTTTCATTAGCACAGTAAGTACATCCACCAACACCCACCAGTCCATCCCTGTTTGGACACGTAAAACCGGCATGAATTGAAACTTTGTGAATCTTTATGGAGAAATTTTCCCTTAAATAGGAACTAAAGGGGTAGTATCTGTGTGATTCTAACCATGCTTTTTGAGTTGAGACGGTAGTCATTCTATATAATCTATCAGGTAGGAATTTAGTGTCAAAGAAAAAAGCAGAGCATTCTATAATTCCAAGACTGCTGTAATTTTTATCATCCGACTCAATACTGTAGATTTTAAACAGTTTGTAAGTCCGAGATGAAAAGTTACTAAACGGATATGACTTGAAATATATCCTGACGGAAAAGATAACGAGAGTCTACATTATTGATAAGTCATTATGGAAGTGATATCTATACGGTAATGTTTTATATAGATTCGCAGCACTCGATATGATGTGTTGCTTTAGCTGACTTTAAGATCGTTTCTTAGAATCACTAGTAAATTGCAAATATTACGAGCTAAACAATATTTGCATTTGGATTCTGAGCTTTCTTTATGTTTTTAATTCTCCTGCTCGCTTCACGTCGACGTTTATCAGACGGCTTTTCAAAATAAGCATAACGTTTTGATTGATTTATTATACCCTCTTTATCACACATTTTTTTAAATCTTCTAACCGCCTCACGCAAGCTCTCATTTTCAGAAATCTGAATCTTTGCCATAAAAAAATAAACTCCATTCCCGTTAAATTGTTAAAATATTGCCAAACGAGATATGTTATAGATAAACCTATAAACCGTCAAGGAAAAAGTTAACATTATGATTATTATCGCCTTATGAATATTCTTCTATAATTATGATATATTGTAGTACTTCTACTTAAACAACGCTATATATCGCAGATTATAGTTTAATTATCATATAAATTTTTATCTAGATTCTCTTAAATTGTTTCTCAAGGTCAGATATTTTAAATTTAAGTGCAGTAGGGCGGCCATGGGGACAAAAGCTGGTGACAATATTGTCTCTCCTTTGTTCTAAAAGTGACCGGATCTCTTGTGGCGCCAGCCGTTGGCCTGCCTTGACGGCACCTTTACAGGCCATTACCTGGACGATTTTTCTTAAAATATTATCTGTTTCACTTTTAACGTCATCGCTATCAATTTCTTCCAAAACGCTTTGAATAAGCGAATGAAAATCCAGATTTTTCAAAATTTGTGGATGTGTACGAATTGCGATTGTACTTTTTCCAAATTCTTCTATTTCTAAACCTAAAGTATCAAATTCCTCTCTGAGACTCATAATTGTAACAAAATCACGTGGCGCGAGTTCTATTAACGCAGGAATTAACAGTTTCTGTATTGCAAGTCTTGACGATTTAATATGTTCCCATATCTCGTGGTAAAGGACAACTTCGTGTAGAGCGTGCTGGTCAATTATATTTAAACCTTCTGCTGTTTCTTCAATTATGTACGAATTATGGATCTGTATATGAGAAGTAAACCTACTGTCTTGTTTGAATAAAGATTTCTCCTCTGAAGACGGCAAAACGTCTTGTTTATACTCGCCCTTGCGATAAGGAGTTTCCTTGCCAGGAGAAGCTGAAAAGAAGTCTGACATAGACTTCATCACAGACTCTTTCTTTTCATCCAATGAAACGTCTTTATCCTGCCGGTGTTGTGCATCAATGCCTCCCACAAATGTATTGGCAGCCGTAGTAGAAGATTCTGCGTTGGAACGATTATGTTGGTTCGTAACCTGAAGCGAAGAGTGAGCTTCCGTCTGCATAAGGGCGGATCGTATTGTGGCATATAACTGGTCGTGAATAAGCCCCGTATTTTTAAACCTGACTTCAATCTTTGTTGGATGCACATTAACATCCACTTCCCTGCTATCAATCTGAAGAAGCAAAAAAACAATGGGTGACCGTCTGGACATCAAAAGATTTCGATAAGCAGCATTTATAGCATGAAAAATTATATTGTCTCGAATATACCTTCCGTTAAGAAAAATAAACTGCATCTTTGTGTTTGGTCGATTATGTGTTGGCGGTAGAATATAACCATATATAGAGATATCAGGCTCTTTTGAATTTATTTCAAGAAGATTTTCGCTTATTTCTTTTCCAAAAATGGTGTTTATTCTTTCCTTCAGGTTTTTGGCAGTTGGAAAGACTAAAACATTTTTTCCGTTGTGGATAGTAGTAAAATGGATGTTTGGATACGACAATGCAAACCTTATAACCATTTCTGATATATGGGCCATTTCAGTTTGTGTACTTTTGAGAAATTTGCGTCTAACGGGAGTATTATAAAATAAGTTTCGTACATCGATCTGTGTACCCTCTGGCGCTCCTTTTTCTTTAATCTTGCCCAGGCTTCCTCCCTCAATCTGAATTTCTGAACCAATTAATGCATCCTTTGTACGGGATATAATCCTTGTCTGTGAAATTGCTCCTATACTTGGTAAAGCTTCTCCTCGAAAGCCCAGTGTATCAATAGAGAAAAGATCATCGTCGCTGCGCAGCTTGCTTGTTGCATGGCTTAAAAATGCTATTTCTACATCATCCCCGTCCATTCCAGTACCATTGTCAGAAACCTTTATAAGTTTTTTACCACCCTCCTCCAGTTGTATCTCTATATGCGTTGCATCGGCATCAATAGCATTTTCAACCAGCTCTTTTAGAACTGAGGCAGGACGCGCTATGACTTCACCGGCAGCTATTTTGGTTACAACTGTTTGTGGTAAAACCTTTATTTTAGACACTTAACCGTCTCCTTAATCTCTTCCATAAAATTTTTGTATCTTTCTCCATTAGAAGACACATTAATACCACGTGATGTTTTTCCCTCTATCTTAATGGTGATTTTTATAAACTCGTCCGGCAGGCATTCCATTACCTTATCAGCCCATTCAATAATTGAAATACCATCACCCCAGAAAAATCCCATACAGTCGATTTCATACATTTCATCCGCTGATTTCAACCGATATGCATCAAAATGATAAATCGGCAACCTGCCCATATATTGCTTAACTATTACATAGCTCGGGCTTGTGACTATTTTTCTGTCCTCCACGCCCTGACCCGCTGCAATCCCCTTTGTAAAATGTGTTTTGCCTGCACCCAATTGACCTATAAGGGCTACAACGTCGCCTGCTTTAAGGAGAGAACCTATTAAACGGCCAAACTCAATTGTCTGCTCAATTTCTCCTGTTTCAATACGGACGGAATTAGCGGAAATAGTAAAGTTTTTTTTATTTAAAATGTGTATACCCTATTGATTTTATTCTTTTTAACTTACCGTCTGCGCCCTGCATTTTGATTCCTTTGAACTTGTTGATATGGCCTATCTTTGACAACCGTGCAGGAAAAGACCTGAAAGCTGAAAGTTTTTTTGACTCTTTATCAGAAAGAGTAAAAAGCAGCTCGTAATCCTCACCATCATGAAGGGCATGATGGAGTGCTGATAATCCGGTCTTACGCGCCAGCCTCTTTGCATCTGCAGATATTGGCACTTCCTCTTCATATAAAACAGCGCCAACCCCACTCTCCTCAAGAATGTGACCCAGGTCCGCCGCCAGGCCGTCGCTAATATCTATCATGGAATTTATGTTAAATTTCTTATTTAGCAAAAGGCCTTCTTTCAAACGTGGTTTAAACGTGATATGTTTTCCCAATATTGATCCGCCTAATGCACCAGTTATCATTATGACGTCATCCACCTTAGCGCCAGAGCGAGGTATGCTTTTCAGCCCTTCGTTTCTGCCATACATTGTTACGTTGATAACCAGTGTTTTTTTACTGCTGACAATATCTCCACCTATTATTCTTATATTAAACGCATCAGCCATTTTCTGGATGCCACGGTACAAATCTCTGGCAAATTTTGTCTTAGTCTCATGAGGGAAACAAATTGAAATCACCGCATATTTTGCCGAACAACCCATAGCGGCAATATCACTGATACTACAGGCAATTGACTTGCGTCCTATTTCTCCAGGCGTACTCTTTTTCAAGTCAAAGTGTGTGCCTTCTACCAGCATATCCGTGGTAACCAGGAACACATTATCATCATTAATCCTGATGGACGCACAATCATCACCGATACCAATTATGATATTCTTATCTTTTTTTTGATTACTTCTTATCCATTTTATAAAAGAAAATTCATCCATCTTCAGCAAATATTATTGATAACCGGCAAGATATATTGTCCTGTCTCTCCACACAATGTTTGTCCTCGATATATACACAATAACAATATTGAAACACTTGTCTGGTACTCATCTTAAGGTTTAATTGAGCCAAAACCTTAACTTCTACTTGATTTCCGTGATCTCACTTACTACCATTTAATCATGAAAAATTCAATAATTAATCTTCCATATTATTAATTTAGAATAGATTTGATATATTCAGCACCTGAACGTTACGCATGTATTACCGTACATTGAGCATTGATTCTGTCCAATCTATTTCAATAACTAATTTTTAAAGAAGGATATTAACCCCGTGAAAAGGTTCAGGTTCGGAAAGTGGCTTCTTCTCAGTATCATATTTTACATTTTTAGTAGCTCTGTAGCATTCACGGAGGAGCCACAGGAACCGACCAAAGACACAGTGGTTTCATCTGGCAAGAAAGTGTCCATTGAGTATTCGCTTAAACTTGAAGACCAATCCGTAGTCGATACAAATGTAGGTGCTGGACCGTTAACTTTTATTCAAGGATCACGTGAGCTTCTGCCAGCCCTGGAAAATGCATTGGAAGGTATGAAGATTGGAGAGGGTAAGCTAATTACTGTCACGCCAGAGGAGGGTTATGGCCCTGTAGACAAAAACGCCTTTATTAAACTAGATAAGGAACAATTTTCACAAGATGAACTGGAAATCGGAACAGTACTTCAAAGCCTGAACTCTGATGGCCAGCCTGTTTACGCCCAAGTCACAGAGATTAAGGAAGACACAATTCTGCTTGACTTCAATCATCCTCTGGCAGGCAAAACCCTCTTCTTTAACATAAGGATATTGGACATCCAGGAAGTACCAACCAGTTAACACCTGTCTGCTATTTTAAAACCATGTAACGATCAAATGCAAGGGTTTTGAGTACATTATGTACTGGTAACTGTTTGTATCGCTCTTTTGTATAAGAAAAAAATAAATAAAAAACCCCTGAGAAGCACTTGGCTCCCCAGGGAATTTTTTATATTTAAAAGTTAGTACAAACCTTTAGAGCCATTCTTCGGATAAGACTTTTCCACCTTCTACACTTACAACAACCTGTTTAACCGGTATCTTACGTGTAGCCTTCTCTGCGCCAGATTTTGCAATCTGAGACAATCCCATACAGCATGGTACCTGCATGATCATAACGGTTAAAGTATTGATCTTTGAGTCATCAATCAAAGCAGCAATCTTGTCCACATAAACTTCCTGATTTGAATCCAGTTTTGGACAGCCAATAGCCAGGCTTTTTCCTTTCAGATGATCCTTGTGGAAATCTGCCAAGGTAAAAGGCACACAGTCTGCAGCGAGTAAAATATCTTTCTCCTGAAAATAAGGTGCCTGTGGAGAAACCAGATGCAACTGGATCGGCCATTGTTTCAGTTGAGATTGGCGTGCACCTGTTTCGTCATCTCCCTGTTCGTCTTTTTCACTAAAATCCATTGTCTTTGATCCTGGGCAGCAATCACTCATTATTAATTCTCCTTCGCAAATTTTTCTTCTAATTCAATTATAAATTTTTCATATTTCTTCGGCAGTTCTTCTCCTACTGATGCATCCACCGCACTACACCTCTGAAACAGTTCTCCAATCTGCTGATCAGACATTTGACGTTCTATCCATGGATATAAGATTTCATCTTCCTTCTTTATATGTTGGGTCAGCAAATCTCTGTATCCATGCAAGTGCTCTTTGATCTGAGCCTTGTTTCCATTTTCTGCACCTTCAACAACATTCTTGACATGGTTCCTTCCGGTGACATGATCCTCGTACATAATCTTAATTATCTCCGACTGTTCGTCAACATATTTAAAAAGGATATCCTCTTCTTTCATATGATGGAACTTATC
>JANLHC010000283.1 GCA_024654465.1 Candidatus Scalindua sp. | reverse complement strand
ATTCTAATATGCACACGTTAATCTTGTCGTGACTCTTAGTTTGGGAGGGAAGGGATTTATCTCAGCATAAAGGAGGGAATTTATCTCAGTGCTATCGTCTTAATTGGATCACATGCCCAAACCTCGTCATCTACAACTAATATACTACTCATAACTAACCCCCCACGGTATAAAGTTCGCAAAGTCATTCTATAAATGTATATTGACTATTATTCCTTCTCACTGTCACTAATTTGACATAGTCATCTGTCATAAGGTCGCTTCGCTTCCGTCATGTATAGTATAAATCAGCAGCAATTCTACGAGACATAGCTACAACCATTGCCTTACCATCAAGCCCACCACCACCACCACCTGGCTCATTCCTAAGCTCAAAATGAGTAATAATATCCTGCGCCACCTGCTTTACCCTGGGGCCACTACCAATTAACGCTTCCAACTGTGTCCACTTGACTTTCGTCTTCTGGGTCTGGGATAATTCGTCCTGATCAAATTTATCATCCAGATTCGCAATAAGCTTTCTTCCTTCTTCCTTCTTCACTAAGCTTTATCGTCTTTAACATCAATGGTCTTTGCTTTAAACCCATATTGTGTGCGGTGTGCTTCATCGGCTATGACAATTATATTTTCCCTATCTGATAGCTGTTCATACACATTTCCTTCATCCGGTTGAAATTTTTGAATAGTAGTAAACACAACTCTGCCAGATGCAACTCTGAGAAGTTGTTTTGATGCCGCAAAGGTATCAAACAACTGGTCGTCCAGATCATTTCTGTCTGTGATAACCAATGCAAGAACAATCTTCCCTGTATAGAAAACCATAGACAGGGACTTTCCACTCCCTTGCGTATGCCACACAACACCACCTTTCCTGTCACCAACCGGTTGCGTCTTAACATCTGGCAAACCATAGCTTTCGGGTGATTCTAATACGGACCCCTCCCAGGAGGGGAATACAATTTCTCTTGCCTCCCAGGAGGGAAATACGAAAAGTCCCCTCTTGGGAGAGGATTCAGGGGTGGGTACATACCCCGACGCTCTGATCGTTGATTCTACCGCCCTGTTTAATGTCAGGGTTAATTCTACCAACTGCTGTTTGCAGACGTTCAATTAAGAGCACATCTTCAAAAGACTCTCTTTCCGGTGTGTTGCTGTCCGGAGCGATAGATGAGGCGTATATATACTTGTCGCCAGATTTTCCGAGTAACTCTATGGCAAATTCTTCTATCGTGTTTTCAGAAATCTTGTTCATAGTATTTATCAGTTAGCCAATGAGAGGGATTCTTGATATTGATGCTGGAAGCTGATTCTAATTCGTCGCCCTTTGACGAAATATTGTCTCCGGCAGAGCCTTTGCATTTTCAATGGCATGGCTGAAATCAGAGTCAACATGAGCATCTATTCTTTCCGCATACATGGATATGATAGGCCCTTCCATATTGTTCAATTACTTCTTTTAGTCTTTGCATGGTTTAGGATTCCAGATAGGTAGAACGAAACAACTCAACTTCTGACCTGCTGATTACGTTGTCAAGTCCATCCCGCATTTTTTCATCAACAATAGGAAACCCATTAGAGATTTTGAAAGCACCCCTGAATCTGGATATTTTTCCGAAAGCAATTTAATTATGAATAATTCTTTTTGTAGGTTTTTTGAATATTGTTTATTTGAAATCCAGTAAAGTTTGTCTGGTTTGAGGGAATCTCTTACCACATTTTTAGAAGCAATAGTTTTGGAAGAATTAAGTTGTAATCGGGAATGCTCCCTGATAAATGATATGGATAAAATCATAATAATGTAATATCTTAACTGAATAGTTTGGCTACGAAATAACTAATGAGACTTACTTAATGGACAAGGAGTATGGGATTACGCCTGAGATAAAAGTGCTTGTACAGAATTTATACTATGAAGTGCAGGATGAAAAGCTCCTGGAATTCTGGTTTGGTGATTTCTTAACTGTGGAAGTAAATAAAGAGCTATGAATGTTTAAAGAATTAGAAAAAATAAATTTACGCCCTGTGCCTTTTCAGTTTTATACGGCTGACCAACTATGGACTGACAAACATACTTCAAAAAAGATGCTTGAATCTCATCTGAACGAAGATATTGAAGTTTCAATTCAAAACAGAGAGTTTATTAATCGCTCTGTAGATTGGATAGTAAATCATTTCGGATTAAATCAAAATACACAGATTGCGGATTTTGGTTGTGGTATGGGATCGTATGCAACCCGGTTTGCGGAAAAAGGAGCCGATGTCACAGGAATAGATTTTTCTGAAACGGTTATCCAACATGCTAAGGAAGTGGCGAAACAGAAAGAGTTAGATATTACCTATGTGCAGCAAAACTAT
>JANLHC010000282.1 GCA_024654465.1 Candidatus Scalindua sp. | reverse complement strand
GTTCTACCATACCTTCGGTGTATTCAAGGAAAAACAAGTGTAAGCGATATACAAGAAGATAGTTACGTTAATATTTCCTGAACTGAATATGATTAAGTTGACAGGCTTAAATATTAAAAGTAGAATTATCCATTCGTACTTTTGATCTTAGACAATTAAAGAATATGGTTACAGGTAATTCCATCCTGAAGTTTAAGGATGGAATTTAAAAGGGAATCCTTGGTAGAACAGGGAACGGACCCGCCGCTGTAGTCGATGACGAAAATTGCCAGGCCACTGTTCGCCACAGGCGTATGGGAAGGCGCAATGAGTAGGATGATTCGATAGTCAGAAGACCTGCCTGTAATTGCTTCACATAATCTTCGACGGTAAAGAAGGTGAAGGTGTATATGGTAATAAGCAGCAAGTTAACTTGTGTGCAGACTTACTAAAAGCCCGTATCTTTTTATTACGAAAAGATATGGGCTTTTTTTATATTTATGTTTTTTGTGACTATATACTGTTGAAATGAAAAAGATATTAATAGGTGTATCTGTTGTCATTGCTCTTTTGCTGTTGCCACATGTCGCGTATGCAATGCATATTACTGAAGGCATACTACCTCCAAAATGGGCGATATTCTGGGTTGTTTTAATAATACCATTTGTTGTTATTGGTACGCTCACACTGAAGAAAAAGAAAAGAGAGGTACCGGGCTTCCTGCCATTAGTGGGGCTAGTCGGGGCTGCCGTATTCGTTTTTTCATGTTTTCCAATTCCGGTGGTAGGTTTGAACGGAATGGCAACCGCGCACCCGGCGGGAACGGGAATGAGTGCGATATTATTAGGGCCTTTCGTGAGCGTTGTTATCGCAGGGATTGCGCTTTTCATACAGGCGCTATTCCTTGCGCATGGAGGGCTTACTACTCTGGGCGTTAATATTTTTTCAATGGGCGTACTCGGTTCCTTTTCAGGATATTTTGCATTCAGGTTGGCGCAGAAGATGGGCCTTAAGCTGTTCTGGTGCGGTTTCCTGGCAGGAGTAGTTTCTGATTTGTGTACTTATATGGGAACCTCTATAGGATTAGGACTTCTGGTATTTGAAGGGGACGAGTCGTTCTCTGTTGCCATGATGCACAGTGCAAAGGCAATGCTGGAAATCTTTGTCGTGTTTATGGCTACTTCTCAGGGACCACTATGTATTGCTGAAGGTATTGTAGTCGGCTTTGCTCTATCCTATGTATATAAAGTCCGTCCGAATATTTTATACAACCTTAGAGTGATAAAAGAACAATAATTGAGGTATTGAGGGATTCAGGAATTTAGGAACTCGCAAGGAGCATCTTTATAATACCTCAATTCTTAAATTCGTTTTATTATGATAAAATATTTTACTGTTTTTGTCTTCATATTATATCTCACTCAATCGCATGCTTTGTATGCGACATGGCCAGACATGCCTGTGCCAATAGAAGGTACTAAAGCTGAGGAAACAGTAGCGTCTGAAGAAGAGGGGAAATGGATAGGAATTGATGTCAGTATTGTAGGGAAATATGCCGAGAAATATGGCCATCCACCAAGGGATCCTTATATCAACACAGACCAGGGAGATCTCCTGCTGTTTGTTTTTACCTTTTTTGGTCTTGTCGGCGGTATTGTCATTGGCTACAACTTTAGAAAACTGTTTATTGAGGGAAACTATAAGAATAATTCACAAGGAAAAAATTTGACAGGATAACAGGATGAACTTGATTCAAAGAAAATACAGTTAATTAAAAGAAATATTACAATTAGGGTTGACTTCGTGGAACATAAAGAGTTAACAGAAAAAATTATTGGATGTGCTTATAATGTATACAACAAAATGGGATTTGGATTTCTAGAGAGTGTATATGAGAAATGTATGCTTATAGAACTGCATAGAGCAGATCTTGATGTGGAATCATAAAAACCAATAGCAGTTTATTATGAGAATGAAATTGTAGGAGAATTTGTAGCTGATATTATAGTTAACGACACTGCAATTGTAGAACTAAAGTCTGTTAGACAAATTATTAATGCCCATGAAGTACAATTGGTTAACTATCTAGTTGCTACCGGCAAACCTGTAGGTCTAATACTTAACTTTGGTGAAAGTAAAGTTGAAATTAAGCGCAAAATTAAAATTTTAGAATAACGGATAAACAGGAAGCTAACCTATCTGGTTCATCCTGTTATCCTGTCTAAAAACAGATAAATGGAAATATTAAAGCATGTTGTCATGGATCATTTCGCGCAGAGGCGCAATTGGCTCACCAATATAGAGGTAAGGGTAAAATTATTTTATATTGGTATCGGTTTGATCCTTAATATTTTATCTAATGACATTACGCTTCCGTTACTTTTTTTTGTCACATCCTTCATATTATTAATGACCATAAGGGTGTCGTTTATAACATTAGGCCTTCGAATGATGATGCCGTTTTTGTTCGGGATATTTATCTTGGTTATAATGGGGTTGCATAAGGGCGAGACAGTAATGTTTTCCGGTACACTTTTCGGTTATGAACTTGCTTTTAAAAAAGAGGGATTACAGATTGGGCTGTTGTTATTTGCAAAGGTGGCGGGGGGGGTAATGCTCATGCTTTTATTATCCTTTACCACAACAATTACAAAGATATGCATGGCCGCCCGTTGGATGAAGATACCGGAGACCCTGATAGAAGTTTTGTC
>JANLHC010000279.1 GCA_024654465.1 Candidatus Scalindua sp. | reverse complement strand
TCAAATAACGTGCCGAACAGTAGTATTGTGTCTGTCCCGATTTACTCTGTCGCAGATGTCACTTTAATGGCAAGGTAAAGATAAAGGTACTTCCTTTTTTGTATTCACTTTTTACCCATATTCTGCCTCCATGCAATTCAACCAGTCGTTTTGTAACTGTAAGACCGAGGCCTACTCCCTCATAATTTCGTGCTAACGAAGAGTCTACTTGTCGAAATGCATCGAAAATTATAGTAGTGTCTTCCGGGTTTATACCAATGCCGGTATCACTCACACCAAATTGTATAGAATGTGTTGTATTCGTTGCCGTGATGGCAATGTTCCCCTTTTCAGGGGTAAACTTCACTGCATTAGAAAGGAGATTAAACATAATCTGTTTAAATTTCACCTTATCCGCTAACAAAGGTGGAATGTCCTTTTTAATACGTGTATCAATACGGATACTCTTTTTATTCGCAAATCCCATGACCGTGTGTAATACTTCGTTTATGGCATCTTCTATGGAAAACTCTTCATACTGCAGCTCTAATTTTCCTGCTTCAATTTTTGAAAGATCAAGAATCGAATTAATCATGTTGAGCAGATGTTGTCCGCTCTTGTGGATATCATCAAGGTATTCTTTTTGTTCATCGGTTACGGTTCCAATGATTTCGTCTTTTAATACCTCCGCAAATCCAATGATTGCATTGAGTGGGGTACGAAGCTCGTGTGACATGGTAGCCAGAAATTCTGATTTCAGATTATTTGCCTTTTCAAGCGCAATATTTGCCTTCTGGAGTTCATCGGTTCTTTCTGTCACCTTATTTTCCAATAGTATATTTACGTCTTGCAGTTTTATAATGCGCCGAAAGTCGAGCCATGAAGCGACATCTTCGTATTCGGCAACATTAAGTCCCTTTTTCTCTTCATCAGCACTTACCCGTATGTCTGTAAATTTTTTGAGACACCAGAAAAATAGCATTCCCAGACCAAATGACCAGGCGAAAGCAACGCCAACTCCCAATGCCTGTATGGAGAGTTGATGGAAACGGCTGCCATTTTGTACCAGGAGGGTTGATTTTGCTGCAAAGAGGGCAACGCAAAGGGTGCCTATAACGCCTCCAACCCCGTGAACGGCGACGGCTGCAACCGGATCGTCAATCTTTAATTTCTTTTCTATAAAGTCCTGGGCAAGGATTGCTAATATGCCAGCGATTAGACCAATATAAATAGCCTTATCTGGAGTTACCCTGTTTGAACCTGCGGTTATAGCTACTAAACCGGCAAGTATAGCCGTGAAGAGGTTTGCTGCATCGAGTTTTCTTTCCACCGCGTAATTGAATATCAGCGCTGAGAAGCCCGCAGCCGCAGCCGCCAAATTCGTATTGACAATTATCAGTCCAATATTTCCATTTGCACGCAAAAGACTGCCGGCATTAAAGCCAAACCATCCAAACCAGAGGAAAAAGGTGCCCAGCGTGACTAATGGAATATTATGTAAACCAATCCGATTTGATGACCCGTCTGGATTATATTTACCGAGTCTTGGTCCTACGACAATAGCCCCTGCGAGAGCGAACCATCCTCCGATTGAGTGAACGACCGTAGAACCGGCAAAATCAATGAATCCCAATTTGCCGAGCCAGCCTGTTGCTTCATGGAAAAAGAGACCTCCCCATGCCCAATGTCCGAAAATCGGATAGATAATTCCCACCACAAATCCAGTTCCCACAACGTTGGGGAGGAAACTTGAGCGCTCTGCAATGGCACCCGTCAGTATGGTTCCTGTCGTGGCGGCAAATACTAACTGAAAAAAGAAAAAAGAATACCCCAGGGTATCTGTATCGAGTGCAATTCCACTGGTAAAGAAATGATCTGATCCGATCCATCCCAAGTGGCTCCTGCCAAACATGAGGCCAAATCCGACAGCATAAAATATGAGGGAGGAAATGAGGGTGTCCACAAGATTTCTAATGGCAATACTGATGGCATTCTTGGATTGCGAAAATCCCGTTTCGTAGGAAGTGAAGCCTACCTGCATGAAGAATACCATACAGGCTGCCATGACTACCCAGACGTGGTTTATATTTATTTGTAAGTTTTCCATCAGATAAGTTCTCTATTTTAATGTATAGAAAATTCAATATTGATAACACTTCGACTCCCCGCCGGAATGACCTCGTCGGGTAGG
>JANLHC010000137.1 GCA_024654465.1 Candidatus Scalindua sp. | reverse complement strand
AATGCCTTGCATGTCTGACACCACGCAACCTGTGATACTTGTTGAAGTTAAAAAGCATAAAAATGCTATTGATGTGGTACTGAATGTTTTCATGTTTGTCAGGATGGGATATGATTAATATATAATTGTTTATAGTTAGATCTATAACACATTATATATAGTTTTATGTAATATGTTATTCTTCATTTTTTTTCAGTTTTTCAATTTTTAATTTATACAACTCTTGCTGAATTTTTGTCTCAGATATCTGTGCCTTTAAAAGTTCTTTTTTAATGGGGAGTAGCTCGTTTTCAGCGGCAATTGCCCTTGATTCCGTTTCTTTTACAGTAGACTCTAACGCATTAATTTCCTTTAATAGATTATCAATATTTTCTTGCAATGATTTTTTGCTGTTTGCAAAATCATTTTCAACTTTTTCTTTGGCTGTTTGCAGGTCAGATAACTTTTCATTCAGCAATTTTACTTTATTTTCTTCTTCCTCCAGCCTGGCTTCTAATTTTTTAACTTTTTTTAATACTCTTAGTTCATCATCTCCGTCTACTATTCCCAATGCAATTGTAGATCCATCTGACAAATAGCCCGTTCCTGGCCTTGCTGCAACAGCTTCTGCTTCAGCTACCTGAAAGGCAGATATCTTTTTACTAAGTTCCTCTACCAGGATATCTGTCTTTTTTCTCTCATTTCCTTCTTCCTTCAGCCTGGCTTCTAAATTTTTAACTTTTTCAGAAACTTTTAGTTCACCGTCTCTATCTACCATTTCCATGCCCATCGAAGGCCATTTTGATAAATATCCTTTTCCTGATATGTCGGGTGGTTTGTTTTCGGGTTCCATGGCCATGGTAAAAGGAATCTCCTGCTTTGCAGCAGTCTCATCTGTCCTGATTTCATTATTTATCACGGAAGGTTTATCTGCCTCAGTTTTGTCTTTTTTTATATCAGAACTAGAGGGTTTTGACAGTTTTGGCATAGTGAATGTGCATCCATTAAATAATAGTGTAGAGAGGCACATAAAAGACAGTATGCATTCTTTTAATCTGTAGTTGGTTTTTGGCATAAATAATTCAGCTTTTCTAATAATAAGAGGAGTTTTTGCGGGTTAAAGCTTCCTCCTCTATCTTAATTGTTTCTCATACATATATAATATAAATTCAAATGTCAATATTTTTCATCACTATATTTACATAAAAAAAATATATTCTTCTGTTTGGCTTAATACTTGATTTTATAACATGCTTAATCTAGAATAATTTTCACTTTTCTTTATTACAAATTGATGCTGATAAAGCATACACATTCAGGCGGATTAGATGGCCAGGTAAAGAGAGGGCTTGTTTAATATTGAGCAGTATATTAGTGCTATTAAACTTAACAGGGTATATTTTAGATAAAATAGAATTGTTGTTAAAAGTGTTACGGAATAATTATGAGAAATAATATTGTACACGCAGGTGCACACGAACTTCAGTATGAGATACGTGAAATTGTAGCAGTCGGGAATATTTTGAAGGATATGGGGCTGGAGGTTTGCTGGGAGAATATTGGAGATCCGGTTCTCAAGGGTGAAAAGATTCCGTCATGGATCAAGAGTGTGATAAAGGATGCGGTTGACCGCGATTCTTCATTTGCTTACAGCCCTACAAAAGGCCTGGAGGAAACAAGGGCTTTTCTTGCAGAAATATGTAATAAACGAAAAAAGGTACAGATAACAGAAGAAGATATTATTTTCTTTAATGGAATTGGTGATGCAATATCCAAGGTCTATAATTACTTAAGAAAAGAAGCACGGGTGATTGGCCCCTCGCCAGCTTATTCTACCCATTCGTCAACAGAGGCTGCTCATGCCGGCGAAGATCATATAATGTACAAATTAGATCCGAAAAATAATTGGATGCCGGATATTGATGATCTGCGTAATAAAATAATAAATGATAAATCAATATCCGGGATATTAATGATAAATCCGAATAATCCGGCGGGTACTGTCTATTCAAAGGATGTAATGGTGGAGGTCGTGAGAATTGCGGAAGAGTTTGATCTGTTCATTGTGTGCGATGAAATATATTTAGAAATAACGTATAATGGAAAAATATCTACTCCGTTGAGCGATGTTATCAATGGTGTATGTGGGATATCGATGCGTGGGATTTCAAAGGAGCTTCCATGGCCGGGTGCAAGATGTGGTTGGATAGAGGTATATAATAGCGGTAATGATCCAATGTTCAGAACATATATTGAGACGATATTGAATGCAAAAATGCTGGAAGTTTGTTCGACAACACTTCCACAGACTGTTATACCGTCTTTATTGTCTGACCCACGGTATAAAGAATATCATTCCGAAAGAAATAAACAATACGAAGCAAAGTCTAAATTTGCTTATGATACTCTGGTTGGGATCGAAGGCATAATAGTGAATCAAACCGATGGTGCATTTTATATGACTGTTGCTTTTGAAGATGGCGTTTTGAACGATAAACAAAGGCTTGTGATTAGTAATGACAAGATTAGGAATTATATTGAAGCTAGCGTGTGTAATGTCGCACTTGATAAGAGGTTTGTTTATTACCTGCTGGGTACGACAGGTATTTGTGTAGTGCCATTGACCGGTTTTAGCTGCGATATATACGGATTCAGGGTGACATTGTTAGAGGCGGATATGGAAAAATTTGAATGGATATTTAAAACAATTGCAGAAAAGACAAAAACTTATTTGAATTCCTGATGCCTCATTATCTTATTTGTTAGTAGCTCTCAATCCACGTAATCATTTTACCTTCCTACTTATGCGCAATAATTGCGTAAATTATTTATGGACAAGACCGGAAAGGCGCTAATATTGCGTGATGTATAAAATAAAATAGCAGTGCAAAATTATTTTGCTTTTTCATGATTGGCTGTAACATCTTGTTATTATTAGCTATACATGTTAGGAGCAGATTTTTGAAATGAATAAATTTGCAATGGTATGGGCTTTGCTCTTTCTCCAAAGTAATAATTATTTTAACACTTTTTCGGAGGGGTAAGTTATGGCAGTATCAGCTAGTGATTTTGTAGACAAGTTGCAGCAGGATTGTTTGGATCATCCGGCATTACATCATTCATATTTGAATAGGTTCAAAAACAAGGAATTAAACAAGGGTCATGTTAAGTTGTTTGGCGAACAGTACTATTGTTTTTCGCGTCATTTTTCCAGATATCTGGCTGCTTTGGTTGCTATTACGCCGGATGAAGGTGCGAGAGCTCCATTAATCAAAAATCTTGGTGAAGAGTATGGTGCTCGACAGGAAGATGGCCAGGAGATGGATCCGGAATTGACTCATCCTGCAATTTTCAGAGGATTTTTAAGATCAGTCGGGATTGATACCTCTCCGGAAGCACTCGCAGCAATTAAGCCGTTACCGGAAACAAAGCTTTTTGTTGATAAGTATCTGAATATCAGATATCTCAATTATATAGAAGCTTTTGGAGCTCTAGGACCTGGGACTGAATATATAGTTCCTCAGATGTACACAATGGTACGTGAGGGTTGCAGGGGCGCGGGGCTGACAGAGGACGAAGTACTTTTCTTCTCTGCTCACATTGAGTTGGATGTGGAGCATGCTGAAGGTATTAAGAATTCTTTGATTCCGTTTGTTGATTCTGCGGACCACCAGGAGTTAATGAGATACGGTGCAATGGATTTTCTTGATGCAAGATGTGTTTTATGGGATGGACTGGAAAGAGCCAGCAAGTTCTAATATATATTAATCATGAAAAAATCAGTTTTTATGATTAATATATCAAGGAGTTTTTAGTGTTCCCCGTTAGTAAGCTCATACATTGTATTGCAATGATATGAGCTTCTGACGGGGTTTTTTATGTAAAAAATCAGTTGAGATGTTAAGTCGTATATCACCTTACGTTGCGATAAGCGAACTTCTTCCTTGAATTTAGTTTAAAATTTGCTATATTTCTCGGTACGCGTGAAAAATTCGTTGAAATTCGGGAAAAAATATATTCTGTAAGAGATACAATTACTACATGAATTTTCGTAAATGTTTACTAGTATATAAATAATATAACATTTTTTTAAATGAACAGGAGGTCTTTAAATGGGAAGTTTGCAAATACCGAATAAATCGGCCGCAACCGGGACGAGAACAAGGACCGGAAGCGATGTATTGCCGCAAAGTGGGATGTGTGTCGTTTGTCTGGACGGTTGTCCAGGATACTGTGAAATTGGTCTATCGGCAATGAGGGGACCGGAAACAATATACCCTATACCATTTGGAAAAAGTACGTCTAGTGGAACAAAAGATTATCCTGTCGACTATTCACACTTTAATATTTCCGGAACTGTTGCCAGCCATCACCAGAAAGAGTACGAACAGTTTACAAACGTAAATGTTGAAACACGTCTCGGCAGAGACAAAGGCCTTAAGCTGAAATTCCCATTAATCTGCACAGGTTTAGGTTCTACACAGATTGCGAAGAACCACTTTGCGGACCTCGGGGCAGGTTCTGCCATTTGTGGTACCGGAATCGTAATTGGTGAAAATGTAGTAGGGATGGATGAGACATCTAAATTTGACAGTAATAAGAAGGTTACAGAATGCAAGGAACTTGAAAGAAGATTTAAATCTTTTAAAGACAACCAGAAAGACGGTTATGGCTTTATTGCAATTCAGGCTAACCCGGAAGATTGGAGGTTGGGGGTTCTTGAGTATAGTATGAATACGTTGGGTTCCGATGCCGTTGAATTGAAATGGGGGCAGGGGGCGAAGAACATAGGTGGTGAAGTTAAGATTTTTAACCTGGAAAAAGCAATACTATTAAAGAACAGAGGATATATTGTAATCCCTGATCCGGAAGATCCGACTATACAGGAGGCTTTTAAATCAGGTTCAATTGAAGGATTTGAGAGGCATACCAGGGTAAAGGCAATTTCAGAATATCTACCCAAAGCGATTGATGATTTTGGTAAACAGGTAGAACACCTGAGACATGCCGGCGCTAAATATGTATTCCTGAAGACAGGTGCATATAGACCGTCTGATCTGGCAAGGGCCATCAAGTTCTGCTCGATATATAAACTTGACGTTTTAACCATTGACGGTGCCGGCGGCGGAACCGGTATGAGCCCATGGAGAATGATGAATGAATGGGGTGTGCCGACCGTTTATATTGCTGCTATGACTTATAACTTTTGTAAGCGACTGGCAGACAGGGGAGAGTATGTACCGGACATAATTCTTGCCGGTGGACTTACAGCCGAAGATCATATCTATAAATCATTCGCGTTGGCCGCTCCATTTGTAAAGGCGGTTGGCATGTCTCGATCAACTATCTGTGCTACCATGGTTGGGAATACCACTGGAAAAGCAATTAAGGCCGGTAATATTCAGAAACCCGCTTCAGAGCACGGTGATTCTCTTGAGAAGATTTTCTACTACTCATCAAAGGTTAAAGAAGAGTTTGGCGAAGTTACTCCGGGCGCATTGGGTATGTATTCCTATTATGAAAAAATGGCAATGGGTCTTCGACAATTAATGGCGGGATCAAGGAGATTTGACCTTAGTGAAATCACCAGGGATGACATTTTTGCGTTGACCAGGGAAGCTGCTGATATTACAGGGATCAACTATATTATGGATTGGGAAAATGAGACATCAGAAAAAATCCTGGATGCGTAGTTATTTATTGAAATAAATAAGTAAAAATTTAAATATGTACAATTAATAAGGCTGTATAAGGTGCATTGAATGCCTTATACAGCCTTTTTTTAGAATGAAAAAAAATATTGTTATTCACGCCTTAATCATTTCATTTGTATTTCTCGCGTTTTCAGTTGTCACCATCGCTGAAGAACAAGACGTGAGAGCCGTACCGGTTTCTCCAACCGGCCACGAAATCAGTGGTAACCAATGGCTATTCGTAATCGGAATCGACTCTTATGCGGATCTGCCACGCTTGAACACCTCAGTGAAAGATGCGAAAACAGTGAAAGACATCTTGCTGGAACGATATTACTTTGATGACTACCATGTAATCGAGCTTTATAATGAAGAGGCTACCAGAAGGAACATACTCGGCAAGCTGAGATATCTGACCAGAAGGGGCGGCCCGGAGGACTCCGTTGTAATTTTCTATTCAGGTCATGGTGGCCTGGATTCGTCTAAGCGTGAGGGCAGTTGGATACCCGTTGAAGGTAGTACTGAGGAGAGCTCATCATGGATTTCGAATAAAGATATTTATAATTATTTAAAGGTTGGTGCTATTCAGGCAAAACACGTTCTGCTTATCGCTGACTCATGTTTTTCAGGTGATTCATTCAGGAGTTATCGAGGGAAGGTGGCAAGGGTTACGGACGAGGTCATTAAGCATGCATATAATCAGGTGTCACGTCAGGTCATAACATCAGGAGGGATAACACCCGTGGTAGAGGACGGACTGAGCGACAACAGTATCTTTATGCGTTTTCTGATAAAGGGTCTGGAAGAAAATAAGAAACCGTTTCTCGTTCCTTCTGAATTGTTTAAAGGTATA